>CAZBTD010000060.1:3794-20590 GCA_964494815.1 uncultured Ferruginibacter sp.
GTAGTTGGGGTAGCGCTTGCTGTAATGGTAGAACCAGTACCAGCTGTTGTCCAACCAAGGGCATAAGTACTGCCGCTTGTCATACCACCCGAAGTAACTGTTAATGTACCACCTGCTGTGGTTGATGAACCAGAAAGTAATGCATTACCTGGTGCTGTTGTTGCCAATCCATTGAATGTGATGGTACCAGAAACAGAAGCACCGCTAAATGAAGCTGCCCCGGATAAATTATTTAACTGATCAAAAGTAACACCCGTACCTGTAGTGGTGTTGTTGATTGAAATGTTTGTAAAGTTAGCCGTTGGTGAAGTAGCCAGATTTTGAATGTTGCCGCCATCTACAAATACTGTTTGAGCAGTAGTTGATTGAGACAGAGTTGTACCTGTTGTTGTTCCAAACGCAACAGTACCAGAGGCAATGAAAGTTCCGTTTTCAACCGACAAATTGCCGCCCACATTGATAGTAAGTGCATTTTGGTTGAAAACACCTTTTTCAACAGTAAGGTTACCATTTACAGCATTTGTAAATGACTGTTGTGTAACATCCCTGTTAGTGCCGGCAGCAGTGTTAACATTAAGATTTCCAAAATTAAATCTTCCTGAACCGGCAAAGCCTTCAAAAATAAAACCACCTGTTGGGCCACCGGCAGCTGTTGACACGCCATCACCAAATTGTACTGTATGAGCAGCGGAAGCATTTACATGAACACCGCTTGCAAGGTTGGCATATAACGAATAAGCACTTGTGGCCGTTGCTGAACCAACATGTGGATCAACAATTTTAAGGTTGCCACCTGTAAGTGATATAGTACCCGATGCATAAGCCGTAGCAGAAGTACCTATACTAAATAATGGTGTGCCAGAAGCAACTGAATTAGCGTTGCCAACGGTTCCACTATTATCATTACCATCAATGTTAATATCACCACCGCTCTGTGAGAAACCAGTTCCAGTTGGGATATTAATATAACCATTTACATTAAGAGTACCTGAAGATACCGCTAACGCAGAAGTGCCCTGCAGGAAAATAGAAGAGTTATTGCCCGTACATGCACTTACATTTAATGTACCGCCATTTATTGTAAGTGTACCTGTACCCTGAGCTATAATATTAGCCACCGCATAAGTACCAGATGGAACCGTAACATTATGATTGGTCAAAATCTGGGCATTAATAGCACATGAGTTAGGAACAACATTGCCTACCCATGTGTTAGGATCGCCCCAAGGACCAGATTGCTGTGTTTGTATCGGTGCATCTGCTGTGTTATATCCAAGATAATATGTACCTGCCAGTGGTGTTGTTACCGGTATGGCAGAACGCTGTCCATTTAATTGTGGGGTAATAGTACCAGCCTGGTGAGTTGAACCGGCGGGCACACCAAGTGTACCGGCATCCTGCATGATACGTACAGCATTTGTACTAAGAACAGTATAAATACCTGTACCGGTTATTGCCAAAACATTCACCTCTGCAGTACCCTTGGTAAATCCATTACCTGTAGTTACTACCCAGTTACTGTTGGTACGTTGGTTAATATTGTAAGCGCCATCAACAACATCAGGTGATACAGCAGTAGTACCAGCCACATCATTGTATTGTACACGTATGGTACCGCCTACATCTCCTGTAGTGGTAGCCCTGTTGATATTATAATGTCTTTGAACCTGGGTAGCGCCGGTACCAGAAACAAACGGGAAAGCACCAGTACCTAATGTTCCGGTAGCTGTTGGCAATGTGCTTGCCGTAATAGTAGAACCAGCATTACCAGCAGGGAACCAGCGTGCAAGTGTGGTACCGCTTGCAAAACCACCCGCTGTTACAGATATACCAGCAGTAGCGATAGTAGTTACGCCATGACCGGTAAACCATGGGTTACCAGAGGCATTTAACACACCCGAAGTAAAGGTAAGGGTACCTGAATGTGTACCTGCATTACCAACACCAAGTATGGCGTTATATAATGCATTGCCAGAGAATGTAACACCGCTGGCATTAGAGTTATTTATTGTGATACCTGCATGACATGCAGTAACGGTTGCATCTCCATTAGTAGAGTTACGGAATTTACCGGCACCGGTAACTGTTTGTGCGTTTGGCGATGCTGATACAACAGCAGAAGCATAGCGCTGTAAACCGAGTGTGCCAGTACTGGTTAATGTGTTTCCTGCATCTACTGTCACATTGCCTGCCACATTAACTGTACCAGTAAAGCGTAATTCTGCATCAGTACCAGTAACCAACAAGTTGCCTAAAACACCCATAATAGTAGGTGATACTACAGTAACATGCCTGTTGGCTGCTGTTGGCGTTGTTCCCACAACGGTGAGATTACCAAAGGCAAGTCTTCCTGCACCTGCGTTTACACTGATGTTAAATCCGTTGAGAGCCGTTCCATTACCAATTTGGTTGGCAGTGCCATCACCAAAACGGAAAGTGTGCCCGGTACCTAAATCCACACTTACGGCATTATTAAATTCAAGTGCCCTGTTAGTGGTAGATCCGGTACCATTCAAATGCGGATTTAATATAGTAATTGTTCCTCCGGTAAGGTTCACCAACTGTGTTTGTATTGACAACAATGCTGTGCCAGAAGCAACAGATTGACCTGCGGTAGTACTTCCATTGTTACCGTCAATATTAATATTACCGGCAGACTGGTTAAAGTTAGAACCAGAAAGGCTAACCATATTACCATTTACATTAAGTGTGCCACCAGTTACATTCAATGTACCAGTGTTGCTCAATGTTGTTATCCTTGTAGCGCCTGTACCTACATTTAAAGTACCTGTACCACTAAGTGAAACAGAACCGGCTGCTGTATTTACAGAAAGACCATTAGCTGCACCCGAAGTACCACCAGCAACACTAAGGGTACCGGCAGAAACTGCCAGGCTACCATTACCATTCACCTGGATACTTAAGGCATCATTTGAACCTGAAGTAACAGTAACAGCGTGTCCTGCAGAAATTTTAGCTGCATTAGCAGCTGCAGGAGCAGCGCCACCGCTCCAGGTAGAACCAGTACTCCATTCACCACTCTGTACTGTATAGAAACCGTCTAATGCTGAAGCATTAAGGCCGGCATAAAAAGTATTAGCAGTTAAATTAGCAAGTGTCATTCCTGTTCTTACTGCCAGTGGGGCAGCAGCAGTTCCTGTTGGAGTTGCATGTGTCCCCGGTGCAGAAGCAGAGGCTAAAGTAACTACAGGAGCACCTGATGCTACGGGAGCGGCTGCCAGAAGAATGAGACCGTTTGGATTTATATTAACAGGGAAAGTTTGACTGGCAGCAACAATTGTGTTGGCAGCAAGCCCTGTAACATTTGCTGTAGAAAGTGACCAGGAAGCATTTGTTCTCCTGTTAACTGTTGTTCCACCAGCTGCTGTGTAACCACCATCGGTAAAGCTTACGCTGTTATCCAATCCAGCAGCATCAGTATATGTGGCAGAAAGGTAACCACCAGTAGTTAGGGCTGCACTTTGTGCTATACCCAGGCTTCGGTTAGCTCCGTTTTTGCTGAACGGGAAAAAGTTAGAAGAAGGCGTTGTAGCATTTGTTGTCATGGTTGCCGTACCGAGCCATCTTGTTAATGTACCATTATTAAAACCACCAGAAGTAAATGTAATTGAACCTACAGAAGCAGTGCTAACACCCAATACAAAAGTTCCCCCATTTAAATTAACATCGCCATTCGTAAAAGTAACTGTACCAGAAACGGTGCCTGTGTTATTTACAGGTGACACTTTACACAAAAGACTATTTGCATTACTGAAAGTAACTCCCGATGTACTGGCGTTATTAAAAGTTAAAGCGGCAAAGTTTGCGGTAGACCCAGCGTCTGTGGTGGCATTTCTAAATTTACCTGTACCAGAAATAGATTGAGATAGTGTAGAGGGTGCGGGGGTGATAGCTATCGATGAGGTATAAAACGCATTACCAAATGAAACACCAGCTGTGGATGTAGTCATAATACCGTCATTAATAAGATTACCACCTATATATACGGTTCCAGTTACGGTTGCAGTAGACATATTCCTGAACTCAGAGCCAGCAGTAATTGTCATATTACCTAAAACAGGAGTGGCAGCATAAGTACCAGTACCTCCGCCAGTAGTTACAACCAGCCTGTTAGCAGCTTGTCCATTAATAACCAGGTTACCAAACCTAAAACCACCTGTACCTGGCCAGCAGTAGTATGTAAACCCTGCAGCATTAGTGGTACCATCTGTAGAAACCCCATCACCAAATCTAAATGTATGCCCTGTAGTGGTATTTGTATTTCCTGCTGTACTATAACTAAAATTAAATACGTAGTCAGATGTAGAAGTGCCTACGTGAGGGTCAACAATTGTAAAAGTACCCCCGGTAAGGTTAACACTTGAGAAGTTAGCGGGCACCCAGTTTACCATTACTGAACCTGTCGGCACACTTCCTACCGCATTGCCACCATTGTTGCCATCCACATTTATATCGCCACCGCTCTGGTTGAAAGTACCACCTGAAGCAAGTGACATACGGCCATATAGATTAACAGTACCTCCGCTGACAGTGAATGTAGCTGAGCTGTTTACGTTGAATATAGCATTTCTTTGCCTGTTAGTATTAGCATTTTGAATATTAAGTGTATTGGCACTTACTGTTAAGCTACCAGAGCTTAAAGTAAGAGCACCTACCGTTGCATTGGCATTTAATACCAGGGCAGCATTGTTGGTCACCACAAAAGAATCGGTACCAGAAATACTGGCTGGTGCAACACCACTACCGTCTGTATTAGGTCCCCAACTGGCGGTGTTGCTGAAATTGGTAGCAGACGCCTTAGAATAATAAACGGTTTGTGCATTACCTGCTGCCGAAAATAATACGGCTGCTGAGATAATAAGCAGGTTAATAAACCAGCGGCCAAAAATGTTATTGGCCTTTACACTTGAATTTTTAGTAATTGTTTGCATCTGCGGCAAGTTTTGGTATGTAGAAACTGTATTAGTAGTAGAAATTAATTGAGGTTGCATTGAAGCATTCCAGCCGGGAGGGATAAAGCGGCGCTTACTAAAGAGTGCACCAACATTTCTTTTTAACAACAAGAGCTTTTCGCCCATTTCTTTTACACCTGGCAACAAAGAGTAAATTTTACCCATACCCATAGTATTGTTTTTACAATTAGTTTAAAAAACAAAGCAAACATACCCAGAAGGCAAGCCTGCACTGCATTTGATTAATTGGGAAAAGCTTTTATTCAGCTTTCAGTTGGGATGGAATCGGATAGTTTTGGCTTCAATTATTAGAAAACTACAGGCGAATATAATTGTATTAATGATTACGCAATCGTTTTCCGGAACTTTTTTTTAACATTTTTTTTCCTCCGCACATCTAACGTTTGCAGAAGTAGTATATCAACTACACTTCAATTCATCCAGATTAATAACAACCCCGATTTATGGAACAAAATACCCGGCTTTTAGCCGGGTATCTGAAATAGAGTAGTTATCATTTACTGGGGCAATAATACCTGGTCAATTTTATGAATTACACCATTTACACAGTTAATATCTTTTGTAGTAATATTTGAAGCTGTGGCATTTGCGGCTCCTTTAACTGTAGCGGTTGTAACAACAGATACCCCGGGTACCGGGCTTGCAAAACTTGCCTGCACTGTAACTCCCGGGTGAACAGCCACTGCTGAGTTTAATAAAGTTTTTACCGTGGTGGCAGCAGTGGGCAAGTTAACGGAAAACACTCTTAAACCCGGAGGGCCATAAGTACCGCTTTGAGAGCTGATAACGTGATAAGCTACCACGCCTTTTGCCAAAGTAGGGGTTATTACCGCAGCTAACTGAGGGCCCAAGCCTACAACAGGTATGCCGGGAATATCGGGTATTGAAGCCGGGTTTGATAACAGTACCGTGCCCGTTGCAGCCACAATACCTGCAGCAGCCATTTGAGCATTTACTAAAGGTATGCCCCTTGCCACCAATGCCTGTGTAATGGCGGCTGTAAGAAAGGCTTTCATTGCCGCATCAGTAGGTGCAAAAATGGTAAGATTTGAAGCTATAGCCGAGGGATTTACATTAAAGTTAAGTGCATCCTGCAACCTTGCACCGGGCGCTACTCCGCTATCTGCCCTTGCTATTGCTGCCTGCAAATAAGTGAGGTCGGAGGAATTATGAATGGTATCCCAAAGACTGTTTGTTGGCGGCATTACAATCCTGAAAACTTTGTGTACCACACCGTTTACAGCAGGAATATCAGTTCCTATAATAGGTACGTTATTAACCCAAGCCCCCAAGGTTGGCCTTACGCATGGGAATGTGGTTAGCCTTAGCAAAGCACTGATACTTGGTGCAGGGTTAAGTATGGTTGGGTATTGAAAATTTGGGAACCCTTGTGTAATAGATGCAGCTTTTAAAACCTGTGGTACCACATGATAAGAAATGAGTTTATTGGCGTCATCAGCAGAAAGTACATTGTTAATATAAATTGCTGGTGTTACCCCGGGCGGAAGTATTGGGGTAAGCGATGCTGTGATAGCAGCATCATCCGGAGCAAATACTGTAAACCGTGATGATGGGTTTGAAAGAGCACTCATTAAACCCGCCTTTGTAACGGCCGCTTTTAATAAAGAATAATTAGGATCATCAAGCAGCGTGGCCAGTGTTGGTGTTGTTTCCTGGGTTGGCTGATCTATTGGAGTTGGATCCAGCTCCAGCTTATTGCAGGAAGTAAAAAACAGTGCGGCAAATGCCAGCAGCAATGCAGATTGTTTTATACTGATAAATATTTTCATACTATTATGAGTTTTAAAATTTGTAAAACAGGTTTAGAAAACATTATATCCAAGGCTAACATAATAAAGGCCACCTACAACTGAGTTGCCCAGGCCATTCGTATAGTATTCATTCAACAGGTTATTAGCGCCTATCTTTATCAATGTTTTTGCAGCAGGGATTTTTAAGCTCAACTGCATATCAAGAGTATGGATAGCATTGATTGTTCCATTGCTGAAATCACTTTCGTAATAGAATGCATCCTGCCACCTGTACATAATGCTGAAACCCATACGTTTTTTATAACCAAAGCCCGTGTTACTTACAGTAGCATTAGCCCTGTATTTTGGTGTGCTGAAGTATGTTTTAAAACCAGATGGCACTTCACTTAATTGATCAGATGAGAAATTTACACCCACCTGGAAGTTTTGTGGAAGCCTGTAATCTGCACTGATACCGAATCCATATGTTTTTACTTTTGATGTTGTATTTACAGGTATAGAAAATATATTTCCTAATGAAGTAGGCGACTTTCCCGCCTGTAAATCTGCCGCCAATTGCTGCTGGCTTGGGTTGTAAGGCTGGATAATAAGGCTACGGGTAATAAAATTTTTGTATTGGCCATAATAACCATATATGTCCAACAACAATTTACCCTGTGATAGAAGCCCTTTATACCCTGCTTCAAATGAGCTTACAGATTCAGGTTTAAATTCCAGTGTTTTATATGCACTTACATCTTCAAGATAATAGGTGGACTTGCTGCTGAAGCCATAGTAGTTATCAAAGAAGTTATTACCGCCTACTAATTTTACACCGCCACCAACATCAAGCCTTATCCACTGCTGCTGTGTACTTGGAAAACGATAAGCCGTTTGATAGCTAAGCCTTATGTTGTTATTTTCGGCTACTTTAATTAAAGCCGTTACCCGTGGAGTAAAACGTCCTTTAAAGTTTTGATTTTTATCATACCTGCCGCTTACAGTTAGCTTAAGTGCATCATCGGCAAATTTCTTTGTTGCCTGAACATAAGCACCATATTCATTAATACCAATTTTTCCTGAAGAATCAGCAAACAAAGTGCCTTCACTATTCAACACATAACGTTTATAGTTGCCGCCAATTAATACATCAGCAAAGGAACCTGTAACGCTGCTTAAATTATACTGGCCTTCCACCTGGTAAAGGTTAGTACGATCCACAAATAAACCACCGCCTTTGCTAATTGGTATCAGGCGTATAGAATCAAACACTTTTTTAAACCTGTCGGAAGCGGCACTATACCTGTCAGCATCAGCAGCAGCTCTAGCAGCGGTATGGGCATCGGCATCGGTAGCTCCACTCAAGCGGGCGCCAACGTAGGTTTGTGCATAGTTTGGTATCCATTGCTCATAAGGATTAATGTACCCGATAGCCCTGCCCATTGTAGCAGTGGCATTATAACTTTTACCTGCATCTTCCTGTGTGGTATATGCCCTTAGTAACCAGTTTTTACTGTTAAACTCAAGTTTGTATTGGCCCATCTTTAAATCTCTGAGGCTATACCTGTCACTTCCTGTATAAATTGTGTTGCCTGAACCAAAAAAACCTGAAAGTGATGCTTCTACATCTTTACTCAATTTGTAGTGCAACGCACCTGAAAGTCTAAGGTTAATAGTGTTAGGGTTTACTACCTCATTTTCTTTGTAGCCAGTACGTGTTACATTAATTGGCTTGCCGCTATTAAGTGTATCAAGAAAATTTTTAAGGAATGGCGCTTGTGATGCAAAAGTTGGAAAAGCAAGTTGACGCAAGTCTATTTGCGTTTCATCACCATACACGTTTACTCCGTCATAGCCGGGATCAGTGGCCCTGTCTCCAGCTTTGATATCTCCATTTGTACCTGTACGGGCATAGTTCCTGTAATCATATGCCATCCAGTCCTTTGCCTTTACATATTCAACGCCAATTTTAAAAGCAAAGTTGTCGCTTACCTTATGTGCAAAACGTAAAGAACCATTAAAATAATTTGACATTGGCCTGAACCTCTCCCCTACATTCATAACACCTTCTTTTACCTGAAGCGATAAGCCCTGGTATTTGAATGGGTTTTTGCTTGTAATAAGTATGGTTCCATTCATACCACCGGGGCCGTATAGTGCAGAAGAAGCACCAGGCAGCAATTCCACATTGTCAACATCAAGTTCAGTAAGGCCAATAACCCCGCCTACAGAAAAATTAAGGCCAGGTGCCTGGTTATCCATACCATCTACTATCTGATTTACCCTTGTGTTACCACTGCCAGAAAATCCACGGGTAGTGGGTGTTTTGAAAGTAAGTGATGAGGTTACCATATCCACTCCTTTCAAGTTACCAATTACATCATAGTAATTAGCCGCAGGTGCATTACGAATAGCTGCCGCACTGATACGTTCTATAGAAACGGGCGATTCTAATATTTTTTGAGATGTCCTGGTGGCAGATACCACTACTTCCTGCCCAAGTATATTACTTGGCTTAAAGGAAATACTTAACGGCTGTCCAGCATCTGACACTGTTATCTCCTGCATTTCGTAGCCAACAGATGAAACCAATAATGTTGCAGGGAGTTTACTTACCGTTAGCTTAAAGTTTCCCTTGTCGTCTGTAAAAGTTCCTTCAGCAGAGCCTTTCACAGTAACAGATACGGCGGCAACTTTTTCTTTGGTGGCACTATTCTCCACTTTTCCTGAGATTGAGGTTTGTGCTGTGGCAGCCAAGGATATAATACTTGCCAGCAGCAAAGCCAGTAAACGGCTTTTAGTTTTTCTCATACAGCAATGTTTAGGTTATGGTTAATTTTTGGCAAAATAAGCAATGTTGGTACTTATAGAAAATTTATTTGTAACCCGGCTGTTGAAATCTTGCACAGGCCATTGTTTGATGATTACAATGATACTGTAATTTCGCTGCATGAAATCTTTCCAGTTTCCCCAACAAACAAACTTCTATCGTGGCAAGGTAAGAGATGTTTACACCATTGCTGATACATGGTTAGTAATGATAGCAAGCAACCGTATCTCTGCTTTTGATGTTATCCTTCCAAAGCCAATACCGTACAAAGGACAAGTTTTAAACCAAATTGCTGCATATATGCTTGGTGTAACAAAAGATATTTGTCCAAACTGGCTTGTAAGTTCGCCAACTGGCAACAGCAGTATTGGCAAAAAATGTGTACCATTTAAAGTAGAAATGGTAATACGTGGCAATCTTACAGGCCATGCATGGAGAACCTACAGCAGCGGCAATAAAATTTTATGCGGTACAGCTATGCCTGCTGGTTTAAAAGAAAACGATTTCTTTCCCACGCCTATCATTACCCCAACAACAAAAGCAAGTGCCGGGCATGATGAAGACATAAGTAAAGAAGAAATTATTAAACAAAATATTGTGAGTGCAAGAGATTATGAAGTGATTGAAAATTATACAAGACAATTATTTGAAAGAGGAAAACAATTAGCTGCAAAACAAGGCTTGATTTTAGTTGACACCAAGTATGAATTTGGCAAAATTGGCGATGAAGTTTATTTGATGGATGAAATACACACACCTGATTCATCAAGATATTTTTATGCCGATGGATACGAGGAAAGACAAATGAAAGGTGAAAGACAAAAACAACTGAGTAAAGAATTCGTAAGAGAATGGCTTATCGCTAATAATTTTATGGGCAAAGAGGGGCAAAGCGTTCCTGCAATGGATGATGAGTGGATAAATACCATCAGCAACCGCTATGTAGAGCTGTATGAAAAAGTGATTGGCGAAAAATTTGTTCCTGAAACAATAAGTGAAGAGGAACAGTTTAAAAAAATAACAGCGGCTTTACAACAACTATCTTAAACTGGCAATATGCGTACAGAATTAAAAAAAGATGAAAGAATATTAGTCATTATCCGGCAGCACTGGATAAAACTTGCGTTGCCATTTGTTGCATGGTTGCTGGCCGCAATATTATTGATATGGTTTGCTAAAACAACCGGTTTTGTTATTGCACTTATTACGGCATTATATCCCATGTATGAATACCTGAAATGGAAAAATAATTTGTGGTGTGTAACAAATTTGAGAGTGGTTGATGAAAGCGGTTTTATCAGCCGCTATTCAAAAGAAAGCCCTCTTGATAAAATTAATAATGTTGAATACGATCAAAGTATTTGGGGCAGAATATTTGGCTATGGCAATGTGGATATACAAACAGCTGCTGAAATGGGTGAAACTACTTACACAATGATTCATCATCCAAAACTGCTGAAAGATACCATTACACATGCACAGGAAGAATATAAAAAGACGCAGATTAATAAACAGGCTACACAACTGGCTGAAGCGATTGCAAAATCAACAGCACCATCGCAACAAATGATTGCAGATGAACTGCAAAAGCTGTTTAATCTTTACCAACAGGGTGCAATAACCCAGGAAGAATATCTGACACAAAAAAGTAAAATGATAAAAAGCTAATTACTTTAAATGACGGCTTTTTAATAGCTCAATAATATCATTTAAAGAAGAACCTTTTGCTTGCAACAGTATCAAATAATGAAACAATAAATCTGCAGCTTCATTATTAAATAGCTCTTCATTATTATCTTTTGATTCTATTACTAATTCCACCGCTTCTTCTCCTACTTTTTGTGCAATCTTATTAATGCCTTTTTTAAATAAAGAACTGGTGTATGAATTATCTGATGGGTTATTTTTTCTATCGCTAATGACTTGTTCTAACTGTGCTAAAAAATTATCGCTACCATTTTTTTCGCCCCAGCAGGTATCAGCACCGGTATGGCATACTGGCCCAACAGGGTTTGCTTTAATTAACAACGTATCATTGTCACAATCCACTTTAATTTCTTTCAGCAATAAATAATTGCCGCTCTCCTCCCCTTTTGTCCACAACCTGTTTTTGCTGCGGCTGTAAAAAGTAACCTTTTGCAACTCTTGTGTTTTTGCAAATGCCTCTTCGTTCATAAAGCCAAGCATTAATACTTTGTTGGTTTCTGCATCCTGTATTATTGCAGGAACCAATCCATCAGTATATTTTTTAAAATCAATTGTCATCGTTATTTTTTTCTTTGCTTTTTTCTTCGGTCTTTTTTCGAAGACCTTCAATTATTTCGTCCTGTTTTTCAAGTATTCTATTTCTTCGGTCAATCATTCTGTTTTCCTGTTTGTTTTTTAGCCACAAAAAACAGCTATCGCAATAATCAGTATAAAAAGTACAACCTGTACCATTGTTTATATTCTTACATTATTAAACGGATTCAAATATTTCTTCAGCACTGGTATTTCAATTTCCTTATAATGAAAAATACTTGCAGCCAATGCAGCATCGGCATTCGCATTTTGAAACACTTCTTTAAAATGCTCCATTGTACCGGCACCACCTGATGCTATAACAGGAACGGGGAGCCCAAGAGACAACTCTTTTGTAATATCCAATGCAAATCCACTTTTGGTTCCATCATTATTCATTGAAGTCAATAAAATTTCTCCTGCTCCCAATGCAACAGCCTCTTTAGCCCAATCAATTGTTAGCTTTTCTGTTTTTGTTCTTCCTCCATTCAGATATACATACCATTGCCCATCGTCTTCTTTCCTTGTATCAATCGCTAATACTATACACTGGCTGCCAAACCTGCCACTCAATTCTTTTATTAATTGTGGGTTTTTAAATACCGCAGTGTTAACAGAAACTTTGTCAGCGCCATTTTGTAAAAGAACTTCCACATCATCCACAGTACTAATACCGCCGCCAACTGTAAAGGGAATATTAATACTTGCCGCAATTTTTTTTACCAGTTCCACCAGTGTTTTTCTTTTTTCCACTGTTGCAGTTATATCAAGAAACACCAATTCATCAGCACCCTGATCAGAATATAATTTAGCCAACTCAACAGGATCGCCTGCATCTCGAATGCTTTCAAAATTGATGCCCTTAACGGTGCGTCCGTCTTTGATATCAAGGCATGGTATAATTCTTTTACAAAGCAATGTTTTGAGTTATGAGTTATAAGTTATGAGTTCGGCAAGCTGTATAGTTCCTTCATAAATGGCTTTGCCAATAATAGCTCCAGCACAGCCAACTTCTTTTAGTTTTATTACATCATCAATTGTTGTAACACCTCCGCTGGCAATTAGATTTATTTCAGGATGTTCTTCAATAATTTTTTTATACAATAAAATTGATGGCCCTTTCATAGCACCATCTTTTGAAATATCGGTACAAAAAATATTTGTTGCCCCAAGCCCAATCATTTTTCCAATAAAGTCAAACACATTAATGCCTCCATCCTCCAGCCAACCGCTTATTTTTATATTTTCATTCAGCACATCAGCCCCAATTAAAAATTTATCAGCGCCAAATTCCATTAACCATTCTTCCAATAATCCAGCATGTTTTACTGCCAGGCTTCCAATTGTTGCAATAGATGCACCTGCATTAAAAACATTTTCTACATCGTCAATTTTTTTTATACCACCGCCAAAATCAATTTCAAGATTTGTTTTTGATGCAACAGTTTCCAGCACTTTTATATTTACAATTCGTCCTGCTTTTGCCCCATCCAAATCCACCATGTGCAACCTTGTGATGCCGGCATCTTCAAATTGCTTCGCCACTTCCAGTGGATTTTCGTTATAGACTTTTTGTTTTGCATAATCGCCATTGGTAAGGCGAACGCATTTACCATTGATTATATCTATCGCAGGAATTATCGTCATGTAAGCGTAATAAAGTTTTTTAAAATTGTTTCTCCAACAGCACCTGATTTCTCAGGATGAAACTGCACTGCATAAAAATTATTCTTTTGCAACGCTGCACTATATGGATGAATATAATCCGTTGCAGCAACAGTTTCATTTCCCAATGCAGCATAATAACCATGCACTGCATATACAAAATCACCCTGTCGTAAACCTTCAAATAATTCTGAATGAAAATCATAAATGCTGTTCCATCCAATCTGTGGTACTTTCTCTCCCTTTAATGGTTTGAACAATTTTACTTCTTCATTAAATATACCCAGGCAATTTGTATTCCCTTCTTCTGAGTGCTTACACATTAGTTGTAACCCAAGACAAATTCCCAACATAGGTTGTGCCAGTGAAATAATCAGTTCGTCTAATTTTCTTTCTTTTAAATACTTCATTGCTGGCGCTGCATGGCCCACACCCGGGAAAATGACTTTCTCTGCTTTTTTAATTTCTTCCGCATTATCAGTCACAATTGAATCAACATTCAGCCTTTGCAATGCGTATTGCACACTTTGTACATTTCCTGCATTGTATTTGACAATTGCAATCACAACATTCCTTTTGTTGATGGAAGCGAATTATTACCAATATCCCTCTTTACAGCCTGCCTGATGCACTTTGCAAAAGCTTTAAAAATGGATTCTATCTTGTGATGTTCATTATCACCTTCCACTTTAATATTCAAATTGCATTTAGCAGCATCACTGAATGATTTAAAAAAATGAAAGAACATTTCTGTCGGCATTTCGCCTATTTTCTCTCTTTTAAATTCTGCATCCCACACAATCCAGTTCCTGCCACCAAAATCAATAGCTACTTGTGCAAGACATTCATCCATTGGCAATACAAACGCATATCTTTCTATTCCTCTTTTATCTCCCAGGGCTTTTGCAATTGCTTCACCTAAAGAAATACCAACATCTTCTATTGTATGATGTTCGTCAATGTGCAAATCGCCATTACATTCAATTGATAAATCAATATTACCATGCTTTGCTATTTGGTCCAGCATGTGGTCAAAAAAACCAAGTCCAGTTTTTATTTCAGCCTTTCCACTTCCATCTAAATTAATTTTAACTTCAATCTTTGTTTCATTTGTATTTCTCTGATGAACGATGCTACGTGGCGGCAGTTTTAAATACGCATAAATATCTTTCCAATCCGGCGATTCCAATACAATAGTTTCTTTTCTTAATTCATCTAATTTGTCTTTTATTTCTGATGCTCCTAAGGATGAATCTATATTCAGCCAAAACCCTTTACAACCTAAATTTTTTGCAAGCTGCATGTCTGTAATCCTATCTCCTATTACAAAGGAATTACTAATATCATAATCAGGGTTATTCAAATATTGTGTCAGCATCCCGGTTGCTGGTTTTCTGGTTGGTGCATTGTCTTTTGGAAAAGTTTTATCAATATACACTTGACTAAAAAGGATATTTTCATTTTCCAAACTCTTCATTACTAAATTATGCACCGGCCAAAAAGTATCTTCGGGAAATGATTCTGTTCCTAATCCATCCTGGTTGGTCACCATCACCAATTCATAATCCAGTTCTTCGGCAATTTTTCGCATGTATAAAAACATATCTGGATAAAATTCGAGTTTATCGAATGAATCCAGTTGGTATGTTGGTGGCGCCTCTTTTATTAAAGTACCATCACGGTCGATGAATAAAATTTTTTTCACTGCTGATATTGTTTTAATAATTCAATTACTCTTTGATTTTCTTCAGGTGTTCCAATGGTAATCCGCAAACAATTCTCACAATGCACCTCCTTACACCTGTTTCTTACAATCACTCCATTTGATGACAGGTAATCATACAGCACATTAGCGTCTTTCACTTTTGTCAAAATAAAGTTAGCATCACTGGGATAAATTTTTTCAACAAATGAAAATTGTGCTAATTGTTTTATCAACAGTTCTTTTTGCTCTACCACTTCTTTTATCCAGTCATTCACTATAGTTGTATCCTGTAGTGCATCAAGCCCGAGTTGTTGGGATGCTTCATTGATATTGTACGGCGGTTTTACTTTATTGTACAAATCAATTATATCCATGGAAGCATAACATAAACCCAACCGCAATGCAGCCAAACCCCAAGCCTTAGACAGAGTTTGCATCACAATCAAATTTGGATATTCTGTAAGTTCCTGTATAAATGTTTTTTGTTTTGAATAATTGATATAAGCTTCATCAATGACAATAATGCCGGGGAAATTATTCAACAGCACTTCTACGTGTTCCCTCTTCATATTATTCCCAGTGGGATTATTGGGGGAACAAATGAAAATTAATTTTGTATTCACATCTGCAGCATTCAATATTCCATCAACATCCAGTTGAAAGTCTGTTGTAAGATTTATTTTTTTGATTTCTACATCATTGATATTGGCGCTCACTTCATACATGCCATAAGTTGGCGGGCAAATAATCACATTGTCTTTCCCAGGGTTACAGAAAATTCTGTAAGCCAAATCAATTACCTCATCACTTCCATTGCCAATAAAAATATTTTCTGCAGGCACCCCTTTTATCCTTGCCAGTTGAAATTTTAACTGCCATTGCAACGGGTCTGGATAGCGATTAAATTTTTCGGGCAGTGGGGAACCATAAGCATTTTCATTCGCATCTAAAAACACTGATGCCTTGCCCGTAAATTCATGACGGGCCGATGAATATGGCTTAAGTGTTTTGATGTTTTCCCTTACGAGTTTGTTTAAATCGAATTGCATTATTTCATTCTTATAGTTACTGCATTTTTATGTGCATCCAATCCTTCTGCTGCTGCCATTTGTTCAACTGCATTACCAATATTATTTAATCCTTCTTTACTTAACTGCTGAAAAGTTATCTTCTTTACAAAACTGTCGAGTGATACACCGCTGTATGCTTTTGCATAGCCGTTTGTTGGCAAAGTATGATTGGTACCAGATGCATAATCTCCCACACTTTCTGGTGAATAATGACCCAAAAAAACACTACCGGCATTTACTACTTTTTCTGCAAGTGCAGCAGCGGCATCAGAAGCAATGATTAAATGTTCCGGTGCATATTCATTCAGTAACTCAAAAGCATCATCAATATTTTTCATCGCAACAAAGCAGCTGTTTGACAAAGCGGTTGTTGCAATTTCTTTTCTTGGTAAAGCATTCAACTGCTTGTCAATTTCAATTTTTGTTCCTTCAATGATTGATTCTGAAGAAGCAACCAACATTACCTGGCTGTCTGCACCATGTTCTGCCTGGCTTAATAAA
>CAZBTD010000061.1:0-20543 GCA_964494815.1 uncultured Ferruginibacter sp.
TGTTCAGGTCGCAGCGTTCGCAAGGATGTGCTGGTTCGAATCCAGTCCTGGGCACCAGGTTTTATTGGCTCTCTTTTTTGGAGAGCCAATTTTTTTTAAAAACTTTTGGAAATTGTAAATATAAAATTTCTTCCCGGAGCGGATATGCCACTTGCGAAATAGCGGTAGTTCCTGTCAAAAATATTTTCAACAGCTGTCTGTAATATAAGGTTGCCGGGTATTGAATACGCAAGCTTAAAATTGAATACAATCCAAGATGGCATTCCATCCGCAGTTGCATATTGCTGGTTGTCTTCACCATTAAGATTATAATTTGCTATTCTTTTCCAGCCGTTAAATAAACATGACAGGTTCATAGCCCAATTACCTTTTTCATACCTGGAAGCAATACGTCCGTAAACAGGAGGGATATGATCTAAAGGTTGTTTATTCCCTTTGTCATTATAAGTACCGCTGGTGTAAGTAACCACTCCATCGATAGATACTGTTTTTAAAAATTGATATGCTGCATTAAGACTAAAACCATGAAGAGTAGCCTTAGCTTTGTTTTGCAAGGCCATTACTTTACTGTCTGTTCCATCATAAACAATCATATTTTTCCCGTTAAATGAAAAATCATCAAGTACTAAAGCATTATTGAAAATTGTATAAAACACGGAACCGCCAAAACCAAATTGGCCTGAATATTTTGTAAAATTGATTTCAGCGTTGTAAGTGTATTCAGGTTTTACATCCGGGTTGGGAACAATTAATGTACCGGGTGCACTTTCAAAAACCTTGCTCATGTCATCCACATTAGGAGAACGGAAACCGCTGCTGAAAACTACAGCACTTCGAAATCCTTTTTTATTTGCATACACAATACCAGCATCTCCTGTAACTGCCACATTATTTTGCCTGGCTTCTTTAAAAGGAAGTTTCATGATTGACGTGTCTGCAAAAACAGCGTTGAGCTTTACTATATTTAACCGCAGCCCGTCATTCAGGGTAAAGTGTTCATTTATTTTTAAAGTATGTTGTGCATATACTGCATGATAACTCATGCTTGTTGGCCCATCTGAGTAACGGGTTTGTATGCGGCTTACCGCTCCTGATACTATGTCTTTTCTTTCGGCGGTGCTTTTTATAAAATTGCTATAGCTTTCTATACCTAGCTGTAATTCATTTTTTCCACTATAATGTTTTGCATCAGCAGCGATGCCAAAAATATTTACGTTTTCATGCCTGGAATCTTTCCTGTTATTTTTAAACCTGCGGCTTATCCTGCTTTCTTCCACATCCTGGTAGCTGGCGGAGATTTTTATATCCTTAAAAAAGCCAGGTTGTTTGCCAGCAGTAAAATGATATGCCAGCATATTACGTTTTTGTGGTCCGTAGTACCATTCTGCAAACACAGGCAGCTCATTTTTAGTTTCAGTAAGCCTGTCATATCGAGGTATATCGCTGCTTTTTGAAAATTGAAGGTTCAGGGTATGTGATATATTTTCTTTTGGCTGAAATAAAATCTTTTGTGTGATGTCGTATTGCTTATATGCTGATGATACCTGCTTATTGATGTTTGAGTTTGCAGCAGCACTATCAGTGTTGCCGACACGGGTTACAATAAAATTCTTTTTCCCAAAGTCAGGATAATCACTGCTGCGGTTTTTGCCCTGTATCACATCGCCAAAATCACTATAAGTAAACGAAGTAAAAGAAGCCCATTTTGATCCGCCTATATTAATCGTTGCATTTATCTTATTATTTTTTGTAGCGGTGCTGGTGAGTGCTGTAGTGCTACCACTCAATTTGAATCCGCCTGCAGCAAGAAGAGGTTTCTTTGTGTACATACATACTACGCCGCCCAATGCGTCGCTGCCATAAATAGTAGAAGAAGGGCCGTATAAAATTTCTGTTTTGTCAAGCACCATGTTGTCTATCGAAATGATGTTTTGCAAATGCCCGGCCCGGTATATTGCATTATTCATTCTCACGCCATCTACCATCAGCAATACACGGCTTGCCTCAAATCCTCGTATTACCGGGCTGCCACCGCCTTGCTGGCTTTTTTGCACAAATACAGAACCACTGTTGATGAGTGCATCGGCTGTGTTGTTTTGAAAGATGACCGCATCATTCCCTTTCAGTGTCTTAATATGCTGAGCTACAAAGTTGATGTACTCCGGAAATTTTGTAGCAGATATTACTATTTCAGAAAGCCGTTGAAAACTTATCGTTAAACTATCCTGCTCCACTTTAGTTTCGCTTTGTGCTATTGAAGCAAGTGGAAAAAGTAATAATAGAATTTTAGTGGTAAAAATATTTTTCATTGCAGGTTGAACTTGCGACTAATGTAATACATTAAAATGAAAAAGCAGTTTATGCTATACTGTTAACATTACAAGCTGCCTGTAAAATAATGGACCACAAAAAAGAAAATCCCTGTTCAGGCTAAATATTTATTCACTCAGGTGAAGAAAATTACAGCCGGGCTACTTTATGATTAAAGTCATTAAGAGGGTGGTATTTTTTTCAATACCTTCGGAGTAATTCACATTAAAACGATTAAAGTTTTACCGATAAAGATAAAATTGCTACCGTTCCTGTTAATAACTAAGCCCCTGATAAAACGCAGTTAACAAGCGTAACCACATTTAATAAGGCAAATGAAAAATGCCCGTAACCGTATAGTTTTTTGTTTTTTTATTACGGCAATTTTGTTGTGCATACAAAGCAATTTGTTTGCACAGGTAAATTTTTTATCACCCGTCGCTGCGATTGCTGTACCCACCAATACCGATGTATTTGGAACACAAAAAAGATTTATCGAAAATGCAGGCCAATACGGCAGCCTGCTGAAAGGATATGATAATATGGGCAGTATCGCTTATGGCTATGAAGGATTTGCCATGCCTGTTCTTTTTACAACAAAGGGGTTTATACAGTTGCAGAGAAGGCTGCCTGAAATGGATGAGGAAGAAAAAGAGAAAAGAGAGCACCGGGAAAGAAAAGGAACGATCAAGGTTAAGGAGGATGAAAAAGAAGATGAACCAGAGGATAGGATAATAACCGTAGAATGGCAGGGTGCAAACCCAAATGTTCAAATTACTGCTGAAGAAAAATATTCGGAGTATCATACTTACGGAAAACTGCAGGCAAAAGCATTTGCTTACAAAAAACTTACTTATAAAAATCTTTATCCCGGGATAGATTTAGAATATTATTTCACTGGTACTGATGAACAGGGGTTTGAATACAATTTCATTATTCATCCAGGTGCTGATATTAGTGTTATCAAAATGAAGTTTGGCGGAGACACAAAAAAAATAAAGTTGCAGAATAATGCCTTGTTTATAAAAACAAAAATTGGGGGGCTATTACATACAGCCCCTTTTTGTTTTTATAAAGATGACAAACAAACTTCATTAGATATAAAATTTAGTTTGGAAAACGATGTTGCAGGATTTGTTTCAGCAGTTCCTTTAAATAATAACCGTACAATTATTATTGACCCTTTTGTAAGTACAACAACTAATTTGCTTGGGCTTAATGCAGGTAAAGCAAAAGATGTGGATTTTGATTATGCAGGCAATGTGTATGTAACCGGTGGTGGCTCTCAACCAACCAATCACAGCCTTGCAAAATATGATGCTGCAGGAGTATTGCAATGGACATTCAGTGGTGCACTTACTATTCCATCATGGACATTTGGTACTTATTATGGCGGTTGGATGGTGGAAAAACCAACGGGTAATGTGTTCATGGGCCAGGGATTTAATTATCCTACGGGCTTCCAGGTAATAAGATTGAGCACAACAGGTTTGTATGATAATTACATTACAACTGCCAATGGACAATTTACTGAGGCATGGAAAATGTTCTGGAACTGTAACAATGGGTCACCACAAATATTAATTGCTGGTGGCGGTATAAATTCTGATATCAACTTTGGTGTGTTTGCGCCGCCATCTACTAACGTATCTGCATTAAACGTTACAGGCATTACCTACACAGGTGGGGGGGGCTGGGCACAGGATATTGCAGATTTTGTTTTTGATCCGGCAAATAATGATATGTATTGTATTTATGGTTCTTTGTTTGGCACACCTTCTCTTAATAATAAAATTTATAAAAACACAGCTCCATATAGTGCCGCATCAATTGCATGGAATATCCCTTCTGGGTACCTCACTGTAAGCGAAGCTGCCAACAGGCCGTATATGGCGGCTTCTGGTTTAGTTGACAATTCTGCCAATGTACTTTGGGTAAATGCTTCTTATCTCTACTATTGGGATGGAAAAAATTTAAAAGCATACAATAAAACTACTGGTGCTACTGTGGGTACCCCACTGGCAACTGCTAATGCTGTATTTGCACAAGGCGGTATTATAGCTGATGCATGTAATAATGTTTTTGTAGGAGAAAGTAATGGAGTTATTAAAGTTTATAATTTTAACGGAACTACATTTAGTGATGCACCAGCCGATATAGCCATACCTGGTTTTGCAGGAAAAGCTGTATATGATTTAGCTTACGATGAGGGTAAAAAATTATTATACGCCAGTGGCAATGGTTTTGTTGCAGCTTTTGATATCTCTGCATATTGTCCCAATACTTTTTATGTAATCACCACCATCCCTAATTGCACGACTGCTGGTGTAACAGCCAGCGTTACCCCAACACCGCCACCTGGTTCAAGTGTTACATATACTTTGTTCAATGGTGCTACACAAATAGCTGTTAACACTACGGGAGTATTTACAGGCTTAAGCCCCAATATTACTTACACAATTGTAGCAACTATCAATCTGGCATGCAGCGGCTCACAGGCAACCACCACTTTTACAATCCCTGCTCCTGTAATTGGCACTGTACAAACCAATACTTCATGTGGGGCAAGTACCGGTGTAATAACAGCAAGTGGCTCCGGCGGTTCTGGTTCTGGTTATACATATAGTATTGATGGTACAACATTCCAGGCAAGTGGAACATTCAGTGGGTTGGCTGCAGGTGTTTACACTGTTACAGTAAAAGACGGAAATGGATGTGTAAATACAAAATATGTTACACTAATGAATACCAATGGCCCAACAGCAGCCTTTACACAAACCAATGCTGACTGTGGCAACAACGCTGGTACTGTTACTGTAAATGCTTCTGGTGGAACTTCACCTTATCAATACAGTATCAATAACGGTACAACATTTCAAACGGGCAATTTCTTTACTGGTTTAACAGCGGGTCAATATACATTGGTGGTAAAAGATGCAAACAATTGTATCAATAAAGCTGTAGTTGTCATTACATCTTCACCTGCGCCTTTAATTACAGCAATACCAGCTGCAGCCACCTGTAGTCAAAGTAATGGAACTATTACCGCCTTTGGCAGTGGCGGTACCGGGGCTTTGCAATACAGCATCAATGGAAATATTTTCCAGGCTTCCACAGTTTTTAATAACCTTACTCCCGGCGCTTATACAGTTGTGGTGAGAGACGCCAATGGCTGCACGGCAAGTATGGTTGTTACAGTTGGTAATTCAGCTGCCCCTACGGTAACGGCAGTCTCTACCCCGGCAGCATGTGGTAATATTAATGGCACCATTACAGCCGATGGGACTGGTGGCATTAGTCCGTACCAGTATAGTATTAATAGTGGAGCTTTTCAATCTGGCAATACATTCTTTGGACTTGCGCCTGGTAATTACACAATAATTATAAAAGATTTTGCTGGCTGTACCAGCACTATTTCTGTTACTGTTGCCAGTACAAATGGTCCTGCTGTTACAGTAAGTTCTGCAAGTTCATCTTGCGGAACAAGCAATGGCACTATTACAGCAAGTGGCAGTGGCGGCAGCGGTAGTTTGCAATACAGTATTGATGGTATCACATACCAGGGAAGCAATATATTTACTGGTTTAGCACCAGGCAACTATGTAGTATATGTAAGGGATTTTACAGGATGTATAGGTACCACAACAACGGTTGTAAATGCAACTGCTGGCCCTTCACTTACAGCAACCAGTACTACTTCGTCCTGTACGGTAAACAATGGAAGTATTACTGCAAGCGGCAGCGGTGGTACGGGGGCATTGCAATATTCTATTGATGGCACCGCCTACCAGGCTGGAAATACATTTACAAACCTTGCTCCCGGAGTTTATACTGTATATGTAAAGGATGCCAATAACTGTATAAAAACTGTTGAAGTAACAGTGGAACTCACATCCGGGCTGTCCTTTACCATTAGCGTCATTGATGCTTCCTGCGGTGCCAGCAGCGGCACTATTACAGTAAATGCATCTGGTGGTGTGCCGGTACTTCAATACAGCATCAATGGTGTTACTTACCAGGCCGGAAATGTATTTAATAATCTTGCTGCTGGTAATTACATTGTGTATGTAAAAGACGGAAGTAATTGTATCATTACAAAACCGGCCACTATTATTTCAGCCGGTAGCACAACACTGACTGTTACAACCATTGATGCAACATGTGGCGGGGCTAATGGTGTTATCATTGCAGAAGGGGCAGGTGGTATTCCTCCATTGCAATATAGCCTTGATGCAGGGGCTTATCAATCATCTGATACTTTTATAAATGTTGCAGCAGGTACACATGCCGTGCATGTAAAAGATGCTACAGGTTGTATTGCAACACAAAGTGTAGCCATCACTAATAGTGGTGCAGGACCGGGAATAACAACTTTTACTGTTAATACAGATGATGCTTATATGTGTGCCGATGGAGTTGGCAGGATTACTAATCCAAGAGTGAACGGCGCTAATTGCAATACCTGCACTTTCAGTTTGAACTTTGGGCCTTTTGTTCCCAATCAAACTCAATTGTTTATTGATCTTCCACCGGGTACTTATGCTGTAACTGCAATGGATGCTAATGGATGTACAAAAACAATTTTTGCTACAGTTAATATTGCCACTATCTCTACTGCTACTGCAGTGGTAACTGGATCAATCTGCAGCGGAAGTAATGGAACTATAACAATTACAGGTATTGGCCCTAACACGCCTTATCATGCAAGCCTTGAAGGAGGCCCCTGGATTGACTTTGATCCCAGCACAACTTTTACTGGTCTTGCCCCGGGTACATACCAGATAGTTTTGGAAGATGATGAAACATTTACAGGATTACCACCTGAGCCCGGAGATCCTGGTCCCTGCTACGACACTATTACAGTAATTGTCCCTGCTATAGACGGGCCAACGTTAAACACAGTTTTGTCAAATGGCACTTGTACACAGAATGATGGCACCATCACAGCATCAGGAACAGGCACACCAACATTACAATATTCTATTGATGGCGGGCCTTATCAAACCAGCGGATCATTTACAGGCCTTGCCAGCGGTACATACACCATCAATGTTCAAGATGGAAATGGATGTATTAATACTAAGGTTGTTACTATTACAAATCCATCCGGCCCTGTTGTAACAGCTGCAATAACTGATGCATCATGCGATAACAGTAATGGAATTATTACTGCAACAGGAAGTGGTGGTACTGCACCATTGCAATACAGTATTAACGGGTTTAGCTTTCAATCTTCAAATGTGTTTAATAATCTTGGTCCAGGAAACTATACACTTTATGTAAAGGATGTGAATAATTGCTACAGTTTTATTGATGTAACAGTGAATGCAACTCCACTACCGCATGTAACTGCATTCAGCATTCCTGCAACATGTAATGGGAATGACGGAGCTATTGTAGCTTCAGGTTCATTGGGTGCCACGCCATACACTTTCAGTATCGATGGCACGGTTTACCAGAGTAATGATACGTTTCATTTATTGAATGCAGGTTTCTATACGATTTATATAAAAGATGCAAGTAATTGTGTTACTACTACCGGAGTTAGTGTTGCTAATTTTAGTGCGCCAACATTTACTACAGTTATTACTGCAGCAACATGTGGCAATGCAAATGGTACTATTGTGGTTGCAGCGTCCGGAGGGGCAGGAGGTTATCAATACAGCAAGGATGGAACAACTTTCCAGGTTAGTAATTCCTTTACTGGTTTAGTAACGGGCAACTACACAATTACTGTGAAGGATATTAATGGATGTATTATTACTAAAACTGTTTTGGTAGGAAATGTTAACGGGCCACAAACATTGACGGCTGCTGTTATTAACGCTGCCTGTGGTTTAGCTAATGGAAGAATTACGGCATCTGCATCAGGGGGAACAGGTGCATTACAATATTCACTTGATGGGGTTACTTACCAGGCCAGTAATATTTTTAATAGCCTTGCTGCAAATTCATATACGCTTTATGTTAGAGATGCAAACCTGTGTGTAAAAACACTGCCTGTAACAGTGTTGAATTTGCCAGGGCCAACGATTGTTTTATCTTCTTCTGCTGCATCATGCGGATTGAATGATGGAACTATTACAGCAACTCCTTCAAACGGCACTTTACCATTGCAATACAGCAAAGATGGTGCTACCTACCAAAGCAGTAATATTTTTACAGGCCTTGCAGCCGGCCCCTATACTATTACTGTAAAAGATGCAAGAGGATGCATAAGTACAGCTAATGTAACCATTACATCTCCGGGAAGCACAACTCCAACTTTCAACCCTGTTGCAGCAATTTGTTCCGGCGATGTATTAAGTGCATTGCCAACAACATCACTCAATGGAATTAACGGAACATGGGCACCTGCATTGAATAATACAACTACAACAATTTACACATTTACGCCAAATGTCGGGCAATGTGCTGACCCGACGACATTGACAATAACAGTAAACCCAAAAATAAACCCCACATTTAACACAGTACCGGCAGTTTGTTCTGGTACTACACTGGCTGCATTGCCAACAACATCATTAAACGGCATAACAGGAACATGGAGCCCGGCATTGAATAACACAATCACAACAATTTACACATTCACGCCAACTGCAGGGCAATGTGCTAATACAGCAACATTAACAATAACTATAAATTCCAAACCGGGAGCAATAATAATTTATCATAACTAAACACATCATTAAAAATAAAGGAAATGAAACCACTTCGATTGATTTTAAAACTTTGCATGCTGCTGCTTTTTTTCAGCGGTAAAAATGCACTGGCGCAGCCATATCCAAATACAGGCGACCATTTGGTTTGTGTTAATTCCACAGAACCTTATGGCGTGGTGTTAACACCTGGCTCCACTTATGCTTGGAGTGTTACGCCTATTACCACTGGTAACGGCACTATAACAGCTGGGGCCACCCCAAACTTAATTACAGTAAACTGGACAAGTGTTGGAACTGCTACTTTACAAGTAATTGAAACCAATGCACAAGGTTGTCCCGGTGATCCGGTTACCATTACAGTAACCATAAACCCAATCCCGGTGCTGGTAATTAACAGCCCATCTGTTTGCGGCGCCGCTACTGCAGATTTAACTGCCGCAGGTGTAACAGCAGGCTCCACAACAGGATTGACATATACTTATTGGGCAGATGCTGCTGCAACAGTGCTAATGGCAACACCTGCAACAGCAGGTGCCGGAACATATTATATCAAGGGGACTTCTGCTGCAGGATGCAGTGATATAAAACCAGTGACAGTAACATCAACCGCTGCTCCAACATTAGTGATTACAAATCCATCAGTGTGTGGTGCAGGCACAGCCGATTTAACGGCTGCATCCATAACTGCTGGCTCAACTGGAGGATTGACATATACTTACTGGATAGATGCTGCAGCTTCAATATCAATGGCAACACCAACTGCAGCAGGCGCAGGCACTTATTATATTAAGGGCACTTTAGCAGGAGGATGTTTTGATATTAAACCAGTAACAGTAACAGCAACTGCTGCGCCAACTATTATAATTACTAATCCGTCTGTGTGTGGCGCTGCTACAACAGATCTAACGGCTGCAGGTGTAACAGCAGGCTCCACAGCAGGACAGACCTTTACTTACTGGACTGATGCTGCCGGAACGATACCAATGGCAACACCAACTGCAGCAGGTGCAGGCACTTATTATATTAAGGGTACTTTGGCAGGTGGCTGCTCCGACATAAAACCTGTAACAGTAACGTCAGCCGCTGCCCCAATAATAGTAATTACCAATCCTGTAGCAATTTGTGGCAGCAGTACAGCTGATATTACTGCAGCTTCCATTACCGCAGGTTCAACTGCTGGTTTAACTTATACATACTGGCTGGATGCTGCAGGCACGATTCCTTATGGAACACCCACTGCAGCCACAGCAGGCACTTATTATATTAAAGGAACAATGACAGGAGGCTGCTTTGATATAAAACCAGTAACTGTAACAGTAAACCCAGCACCAGTGCCTTTGATAACAGGACCAACGCCTGTTTGCGTAAGCATTAACGGCAGTGTAGTTACATATAGCACACCGGATATACCCGGGCATACTTATAACTGGAGTGTAAGTGGCGGAACTATTGCTGCAGGCCAGAATACAAATCAAATAAATGTTACATGGACAACTGCAGGTGCTGGCACAGTAAGTGTGACAGAGACGATAACAGCAACAGGTTGTTCGGCTAATATTGTGAAGAACATAACTGTTACTGCAAAACCAGTAACATCACCGATAACACACAACTAAAAATTGTGTTTGAAAAGCCATATAACTCCGTCGCTCCCGAAACTTCGGGACTGACGGAGGTTATTTTGTAAACGAAGAATTATAATTATGAAATAGTTTGTTATGATAAATGTTTAAATGCAAGCAACATATTATTGTATTGCTGATGTTGTTATTCAGCTTCAAAAACACAATTGCACAAATTGCGATGCCTGATACGGTGTGTGTTGGTGTGTCAAAGGTTTATAAAGTGGAAGGTGCATCGCCGCTTTCAACTTATACATGGACAATAGATGGTGTGGCACAACCGGTAAGCACTAATACCATGAATGCAGCTTGGAATACAACTGGTGTTTTTCTAGTAACAGTACAGGAGCATTCGCCTGATGGATGTGATGGTGATTTGCGTTCAGGTCTTGTGTATGTGGAACCAAAAGCGAAAGCAAATGCAGGAAATGATACGGTGGTTTGTTTTGGTAACACTGTTCAGTTAAATGGAAGTGGAGGAATAAATTATCAATGGTTGCCTTCATCTTATCTTTCTGATGCAAATGCGGCAAATCCTGTTGCAAACATTCCTGCTGCAGGTGAATATAGTTATGTGTTGAATGTAACAGGTAATAATATTTGTCCACTATCGTTAAGCGATACTGTTTTAATAACTGTATTGCCGCAGGCAAAGGTGTTTGCCGGCAACGATACAACCATTGGGCCTAATCAACCTTTACAATTACTAGCGCTTGATGTGAACAATACCGGTTTTACAAATTATACCTGGTCGCCATCACTTGGGCTTAATGACTGGGGGATACAAAGCCCCGTTGCTACAGTTGACAACGATATTACTTATTCAGTAACGGCGTCTGCTGCTGGGAGATGTATTGTTAATGATGTAATTACTGTGCGTATCAGCCGCATAGCAGAAATATATGTGCCATCAGCCTTTGCACCCAATGGAATAAACAAAGTATTGCATGCTATACCTGTTGGCATAAAGGAGTTCAGGTATTTTGCTATTTATAACCGCTATGGCCAACTTGTATTTAAAACGAGTAATCCTGCAGAAGGGTGGGATGGGGTTTATAAAGGTGTTGCTCAAAACAGTGCTGGTTTTGTATGGATAGCAGAAGGAATTAGCTATAGCGGCAGGGTGATTACTAGAAAAGGGAATGTAGTACTTGTGAGATGAGAATTACCTGGTAATAATATTGATGTTTGAAAGAGGAAATTGTGTTGCATAAAAAACCCCCGGTATATTGATACCGGGGGTTTTATTTTAAACTAAATAATATTTATTTTAATAAAGACTGAAAAACACTGTTGTTTATTTTTACAGGGTACTTCATTGCTAACTCCTTCATCCAGCTTTCTTCCAGGCTTTTTTGATATTCATTAATCACCAGGCTTTTTGCTTCTTCAAAACTACGGGGCATTTTGGCCGGATACAGTTTTATTACTTTAATAAAACTGGCACCTTCATCAAAATCATTTTTTACAATTTCCATCACAGCACCTTCGGCAAGCTGTGTGCCGGGCTTAATAGGAAGTTGAGATAGTTCGTATCTTGACGAATCACCCTGTGTCATGCCTTCGCTGTTATCACAAATTTTTTTCCAACTCATCCCTTTCTTAATGTTTTCGTAAGCATAATCAGCATAAGCATAGCTTTTTGAATTTATCAATATCACTTCGGCGCTTTCGGCCCACAGGAAATGATCTTTGTTGGCCTCGTAGTATGCTTTTAGTGCATTGATGTCGTTGCTGGATTTATTCCAAATTTTCCTGTTGGTGATTTCATACATCAGGTTGCCTTCCTTAAACTCCTGTACTTCATACCTGAAATCAGTATTGTATTCTTCCAGGTGATTTTTAAAGTAAGCAACGACTGTTTGATTGATAAAGGCATCATATAACTCCCGGTTGCTTTCACCCTTATACAAATCTTTGTTCAGTTTGTATTGTTTTGAAAATGCAAACCAATCGGATGCTTTTATAGCAGTACTGCCAAGTGAAAAAATGATTTCTTTTGCGATAGGATAATTTCTTTTTTCTTTTGAATAGGCCACGCTGTCTGCATACAGGAAAAGCATGTCTTCATTTATCGCATCATTTTTTTTAAAACCAGTTTTTACAAATATTTCTTTCATTTCCGGTATATAGTCATTTTCCAGCCTGCTGCGAAAGTTCATCATATCATATCTTATCTGTGCGATAGTATCCAGCTTTAGTGCCTTTGCATCGTTTACTTTCATTTTGAAAGCGGTATACAATTCAAGATACTCTTTTAATGAAGCTTCCTTATTGCTGGTGCTGCCCATGTTTTTGCTGAAGGCCTTCATAAACTCTTCTTTCCCTACCTCACTGCTTCCACAGGTAAATAAAGGCTGTGATAACACAGGCAACGCCGCTAATGCACAAATACCAAGAATTAAAAAACGCATTTTCATCAGTTGTTTTTATCAGTTGGCTTTTTCCAATTTAAATACATGCTTTTTACCACTTTGTGTATCCACCAGTTCCACCACATAGATACCACGTACAAGATTGCTGAGATACCTGAGTGTAACAATTGGCGCTTCTTTAGTTATTTTTTGTGAGCTGTTAGAGATTGTTCTGCCAGCCATATCAATCATCTTTATGTTGAATGTTGTGCTTTCTTCTACAGAGATGTTGATATTTACTTCAGATATAAATGGATTAGGCGATACTCTCACAACTGCACCGTTTTCAGGCATCCTTACAGTGGCTACATTGCTATATGCAAGTTTTCCATTAATATCTTTTAGTTTAACCCTGTAATAAACAAGTGGTGTTTTTATATCTCTTACATCATCAGTCATCTGGTATGTTTTTTCAGCATCACTGTTGCCAGCTGCTTTTGTGTTGATGCCGGTTTTAGTGTAGTTCCTTCCATCGGTGCTGCGTTCCACTTCAAAGTAATCAGAGTTTATCTCACTAATGGTTTTCCAGTTGAGCACCACATTACCGCCGCCACGTGTAGCTGTTAGTTGAAGCCCTTTGGCTGGCAGCAGTATGAGCCAGTTGATTGAGTATAGTGCCGTCACAGGATCTTTTCTTCCGGCAGAATCAACAAATGAGTAATAGAAGTTGGTCATATTTGATCCTATTGTAACTGACGTGAACTGTATCTGCAGTTTATTAGGATCAAAGTTGATGATCAGTTGCCCCGGTGATACCAGTACACCGTTGTAATACATATCGGCATTATTAGGTATAGAGTCTATCACCACGTTTCTTGTATCCAGTGTACAACCAGAAACACAGTCTTCTGGGTCTTTACCGCTTAGTATTGGTGGGTTACTGCCACCATTAAGTGTAATCATATCACCCACTTTTGGCTGCGGTATATTTACATAGAAAGGTACTGATGATGGTATCTGTTCAATACCAAAATCAAAGTTGCTTACGCTTGTGAAACCAAACGAACGGTTGTCAATTACACCAACAGAGCCGTAGTCAATAATACCATTTCTTGTTTCGCCGGTGTTTGTCCATCCTGCAGGTAATGTTGCTGCTGGTGATGGGCTGCCAATAGCGCCGGCTGTGGTTGACAATACTAATGAATAGCTTGCACCCGGTACAGCATTATTGAAATTGTAAGTGCCATCGTTTGCTACTTTTACGGTTGCTACTACATATCCCATAGCATCTACAAGGTTTACATATAAGGCGCCACCACCATCAGTTACATTTTCAAAAGTTGTTTCTGGAATCACATTGCCATTACCATCATCCCATACTTTACCACTTATGTTAATGCCGGGGCCAATTAACAAGTGTAAGGTTGCATTGGCACATAATGGTTGTGGCAATACAGCGGTCACATCACAGATAGTATAGGTAACCAAATCCGGACCCATGTATCCGGCTGGTGGTGTGTAGGTGTAAGTACCATTGGCATAAAATTGCACGGTGCCTCCCTGTGTAGTTGCAACAGGAGAACCAATTGCTGTAGCTGATCCGCTGGTAACAATATTTGTTCCGTTTAATGAAATCACATCATTGTTTTCATCACGGTCGTTGCTGATGAATGAACCCGATACCGGTTGGTTAACCGTAGTATATCCAAAATCATCGCCGGCAAATGGTGGATCATTTTGAATGCCGTTGATATCGGAAAGCACAGTAAAGTTTATGATAGCTGCAGAAGTTGAACCTACAGCATTTGTAATAATATAAGATGCATTTACACTGCCGGTAAATCCACTGGTCGGCGTGAATATATAATTGCCGTTCGCTGCTATGGCGAGTGTACCGGCATTGCTTACAGGATTGCCAAAAATATCTGTACCTGCCACCGTAACGGAAGAACCTGGTGTGCTAGTAACATCCGGCTTTCCATCGCCGTTAGTGTCATAACTAAACAAGCTTACTGAGAAACTGTATTTTTTTGGATCCCTGTCATTTACCAGAAGATTGTTGCTTATTGCAGCACCATAACTTATATCTTCATCATTGTTTGCAATAACTGATGTTGCAGCAGAAGGCAATGGATCTACTGTAATTGAAAGGTATGCTGTATCACAGGCAGAAGGGCTTCCATTATCACATATACTATAAGGGATGGTAACGGTTCCTGTAAATGAAGCAGAAGGATCAAAAGTATAATTACCTGCGGCATCAAATGTAATGTTGCCGGCATTTGCTACTGTAGCTCCTGCTTTATCAATGCCACTAACATTAGCGCCACTTCCAAGAACTGCAAATGTTGCCGAATTAAGGAAGCTGCCGAATGACTGTGTATTATTCTCCTGGTCAAAGTCATTTATTTTTACTTGACCAGTTACATTTACATTTTGCCATGTACTGTGCTCATCGTTTGTGGCGTATGTAAGCACACGCTTTACTCCAAAGTCCATATTGTTGGCGCAGGTAGAGGCAGAGTTAAAAGTAAACGGACGTGTTGCCGCCGTTGTAAGGAATGTATTTGATGCTAATGAAGATGAATTAATGGCGATAAGATAGCACTGATCATACTGCAGGAATTTTAGTATGATATTATCAAAGAATACATTATCTCCTTCATCTGTATTGCTGCTGGTAATAAACCTCAGGTATGTTCTGTTGTTCATGTTATAGCTTCCTACATTAATGTTCAGGTTCCAAACATCAATATAGCTATTGCTATAAGTGCCGTTACCGGCAATGGTGTAAATAGTATTATAAGTTACACCATCATTAGACAGCTGTACATAAATATTTTCTCCTGTGTTAAACGTTGAGGAACCTCTCCGGTAAGAAAAGTTCAAAAATGCTCTCGTTGCGTTTTGCATATTAAATTCACGAATAGCAGATTTACTTGCATCGTCTAAACGCAATGCGTAGCTAAACACACTGTCTTTTACAATTTCAACATCGGTATTAGCTGCTGTTTGTGCTGGTGCAACACAAAAACCCACGCTGGAGGCATCGCCATTATCATACCAGTCACTTCTCCATGGTGTGTTGCCATCAGAACCGTTGGCACAAGAACTTGTTGTACTTGTTAAATCAAAATTGTCAGCAATATTTTTTTCAGGTGCTTTTATAAATTGATAATAACCATTTATGTCAACCATTGCAGAATCTACCAACTCATTCGAATTAATAGAATTACTGCAGTTGCCATCTACATACAAATAAACTTTAGCTGGTGCTAAACCAGTGCCACCATCATTATTAACGCCATCTCCGTTTTTATCTAAAAATACCTGGCCTGCCATAATGTTTTGACCTTTTGGTGATGGGCATGAACCTACCGTGATATACACATATGCAATGTCGCACACAACAGGAGTAGGGGTAGAGCAAACCTGGTACTGGAATGTATCCACACCAGCAAAATTATTATCAGGTGTATAGATTATTGCTCCATTTACAATTGCAATAGTACCATGCTGTGGTTGCATAAGCCCGGATGTAGTTATTGTCGCCTGGTCAAGAACGGCCAAAAAGCCTGCATCATTTTTCAAAATGTTAATGCTTATTGGGGTGTTCACCATTGTTACACCATAGTCATCATTAGCAATTACCATTTTCTCTTTACAGAAAGGTTGAATCGTACTGCCCACATCCCAACTTGGATTTGCTATTTGTGCCGTGGCAGGATCTTCGCCATATACAGCAGCAAGCTTTACACCATCACAAGTAAATACTGTTGTTCCGCTTTGATCATTATCCGAAGCATCTTTTATTTTAATATACTCGAGACTGTTTACCGGATATGAAATATCGTACTTAAGGCCGCATGGGCTTGTGCTTCCTCCATTTAATACATCACCATCGTACTTCACATATACAGTAGTATTGGCAGCAGGAGTTACCCATATAGGATTATCGTTTCTAGTGCCATCTGTAGAACCCGGTGCCCATGCAATACTGGCAATATCTGTAAGCCTGCTTTCGGAAATAAGATTGAATGCCCAGTCCCTGCTATCACCTGCATTTGTACCGCTGCCCGGTGTGTATGAGTCAACAATTTCAATCGCAACAAATGATTCTTTTGTTGGGTTTGTAAATTTAAATGCTGCTGTAGTTGAAAGCGGCATTGCAAAGCGGTAAGATGAGTTGGCTGGCATTGCAATAGTTCCACTTGATGGTATTCCTGAACTCCAGTTAATGTTAATAGCCCTGTTGAGCGAATTATATAACATTACCACAGCTGTATCAAGCACACCTGTTGTACCCGGACCTGTTGTAGGTACAGGTGTATAATAAGTGTGTGAGTACCATGTGGCAGGGAATAAAGGCACTTCTCTCGATGAATAGTTATCAACACCGGCAAAGTGTGCATCCAACCCAATGGGCTTATCGCTGGTAACAGAAGCACCAGCTTTTATAATAACACCAGCAGGTGTGGTAGCATCATCCACCCTCATCACTTCCCCTTCATTTAAAGTAAAGTTGGTTTCAAAATCTCCATCATTATCCCTGTCTATTTGTATTGCAGTATTGTTTTCTGCTGCCCTTACAAACAAAGCTGTGTACCTAAAGTCACGGCTTGGCAAATCTGCACCTACCGGCAGAATAAATAGCTTTCCAAAATCTGATGGGTAGCTGGCAACGTTTGTTTTCATACATTGTACAGCAATGGTAGAAGGTTCGCCACAAACCTGTGTTACGGAAATTTGGCCTGATGAGTACAATTTGTCTTTACCGTCATAATAGAACATTGAAGCAACCCTTGGTGTAGCCATTGTATTATCCAAAACAATACTACCACCCGGAGGAATAATATCTGTTGGATAACCTGGAGCAATACCATTGAAGAGATCGCCATCTCCCCAAACTTCGGTAGTTGATTGGGTTGGTCCGGTAATGTTTGTTTCATAACCATCTTCCCAATGATCCCAGGTCAATTTCATACCAGGGTATGAAACCTTAATACTTATTACAGTTCGTATATTGGTTGTTGCTAATGAAACGCTGGCAGATTTTCTCAATGCTACCTGCGCCGCATCTTCTGCATATGGTATATAATATGTTTTAGGCAATGTTGCATCAGTACAAGTATTAAATGCAACAGGCAGTATATGAATATAAACCTTTGCTGTTACGCATAATGGCGTTAATAGTGTATTGTCACAAATTTCATAAGTAAGTGTGTCATATCCCTGGAATGTTCCGTTCGGCAGGTAAGTAATTTTGTTGTTGTCAATAAGAACATCGCCATTCTTAGGCATCACAGTTACAGTTAATGAAGCAGGATCAATGTCGTTATTTGGATCTGAGTCATTTGATAGCACATCAATATCCAAAGGTTCCCCACCATTTCCCGTTGCATAATCATCATTTGCTGTTGGAGGGCAACTTGAACAACCGGCAATCGTAATAGTTTTATTGGCAGTAATAGTATTTTCTAAGCCATCTTTAACAGTTGAGCTTATAGTAAAGGAGGGTTGTCCGGTAGGAACTACCCAGGCACCCTCATATATTTTTGTACAACCTGAAGCATAAACTTGCGGTGAAGTTATCACCGAACCTGGAGGTGTTACGGTAACATTCACACTTGTAATGTCATTGTATCCCGTTGGGTTTGTAACGGTAGTTCGTATATAACGGGTGGTGCCACCAAGAACACTTAGCAGTGGTGAGCCCAATGGATAAGCAAGATTGTAAACACTTACTGATGAAATGCTAATGTTTGATGTTGTTTGCAAATCTATTTTCGAAGGCTTCGTTTGGCTGTCGTAATCAATTCTGAATGATACTCCTTGCTGGCTTGTACTAATATCAAGGGCTAAAGCCTGTCCCGATGGCACTGTTACATCCGATGCTAGTGTGCCGGTCCATGTTATAAGCCCGGTTGCACTGTTGTAAGTAGGGTTGCTGAGAGTAATAATATTTGTAGTACCATACCTTAATGCTGCTGTTATTGCAGGGTTCACTGGCATGGTTCCATAGTTAATGCTTACATAGTTTGAAACAGTTACAGTGCCTGCTTTAATGGTAAACGCACTACACATGGCTGGCGATTGTGTAAATGTGGTTGTTTTGGCAACAGTTCCAAATTTTATGATAGCACCACCAGAGTCAACATTTGCAGTAGTGTTGTTTAGCGAATTCCATGATGTACCATTAAAACCCCAAAAGTTATTTTGTGAATTACCCCTCATTGCATAAGTCGTAGGGTCATCAGAAGTAAGGGCGCCTCCTCTTCCTACCGCACTCGTTGTATTGGCAAGGCTTGTCCATGTGTTGGTGCTAATACTATACCTGTAAAAATTATTAAAACTACCACCCCTTAATGCATAAATATTGGCTCCGTCAAAACTAAGCGATGCTCCAAAATCTGCACCTGCAGGTAAAGTAGCCAAAGCTGACCATGTGTTGGTTGAAACAGTATATTTCCAAAAGGTAGTAGTTGCACTTCCTCTTAAAGCAAATATATCTGTACCGTTTGTAGTAAGAGCACCACCCCAGCCCACTGTAGCAGGAGCTGCTGCAAGCACTGTCCAGATATTGGTAGCAATAGTGTATTTCCAGAATGTAGCTGCAGAGCCACCACTAAACGCATAGATAGCGCCATTTACATGTACTATTGACGCACCTGCACCAACCGCCGAGGGTGTACCAGCTAAAGTTGCCCATGCATTGGTTGCAGGATCGTAACGCCAAAATTCTGTAGAAGCACCTCGTAATGCATAAATATGAGTTCCGTTGGTTGCTAATGCACCCCCCCTTGATATGGTAGCTGGTGTAGCAGTCATTGTTGACCATGAGTTTGCAGCAATATTGTATCGCCAAAAATCAGTTCTTGAAGCTCCTCTTAAAGCAAACAAGTATTGTGATGTTGGAGTAATTGCTGCTGTTTGAGCAAGCGTTGCATCTGCAGTCGATACAGGGTCAACCCTGTCAAGCGCCTGGCCTGGGTCGCTTAAATAAAACGACTTGGTAACGGTTTGGCCATATGCCTGGCTGCCTGCATACAAAATACCACAAACGGCGAAAAGCAATACTCTTGATATTGCTTTATTGGCTTTCATTAGTGCAACTAAATTAGGCTTCATGTCTTTATCGGTTTTATCATCCCGTTAGCTAACCTGTTTTATCAATAGCTGGTGAGGAATTGGATTTATAGTTGTTTTGATATTTCTGTATTGAAGTAGCGGAGTAATCCATGGTACACAAACCTGCCTTTAATACTGAGTATGCAGCATTAAAAGCAGCATTCAGTACAGGCTGGTTAATACTGTACAAAAGGCGGTTTTGTTTATTACGCATTGGATTGGATATTACGCTTCCCGGAAAATTCCAATTACCGGAACTGTCCATAAAACGGTGTTTCACCTGATATTATTGTGAAATAAGTTATGAAGCGGCTTATATAGGGTAAAAGCGGCTGCCCTCACCAAAGGTGAGGGCAGCAGTTGTAGTTATTTTTTATTACTTATTCAGCAATTACTTTTTCAGTAGCAACCATTACACCATTTACACTTACCGTAGCAGTGTAAAAACCTTTTACCAGGTTGTTGTT
>CAZBTD010000062.1:0-20086 GCA_964494815.1 uncultured Ferruginibacter sp.
TTTTTTTATCTTTTTTGAAAGTTTTTTTGAAAAAAATTCAAGAAAAGGATGTTTTTTGTCTTAGAACTCCCGTTTTTTAATTGCGGACGGCAAAGATAGAAGGATGTGTGTTATTACCAAACTTTTTTGGAAAATATTTGCCCATACTTATTCACCTTTTACGTGAATAACCGACGAAACCCTTTACAGTAAAGCATCTTATTAAGCTAAAAATTTTCAAACAATCTCTTGAACATAATATGATTTTTTAAATGGAATAGCCAATTAATAAAATGCAGTAGTAAATATCTGCTCAGGATAATTCACCTCTACTAAGAATAGGCCGTAAGGGGGAACTGAAAAATCAGCATTTGAACAATCCTTGCTAGTTATTATGGCTTTTAATTCATCTTCGTTAACCTTACCTGTCCCGACATGCAGCATTGTAGCTACCAAACCCCTCACCATTCCACGCAGAAAGCGATTGGCAATTACTGTGTAAACAATGCAATCACCTTTCACAAGCCACTCGCTTTTTAAAATATTACAGTTGAAAGTTCTTACTTGGGTGTTTCGTTTGGAGAATGTTGTAAAATCAGTGTACTGCTTTACTATTGTTGCCGCTTGGTTGAGCTTATTAATATCTAATGGATAGGGATAAAAAAATGCATTATCTGCCAGAAATGGGTTTTTGGACTGATATATAAAGTAACTATACTCTCTGCTAAGGGCATCAAAGCGGCTATGTGCGGAGGCTGCAACCTGACTAATTGATCTAATTACTATGTCAGAAGGAAGTATTGCGTTTAAGTTATAAATACATTTCTGAAGGAATCCTTTTTCAAACTCCTTTTCTGCATCAAAATGAAAATAATTTGACATCGCATGTACACCTGCATCAGTACGTGAGGAACCAGTTAGTTGAAATCTTATTTTAAAGAATATTTTCAGAGCTTTTTCCACTTCTTCCTGTATGGAATTTGCATTATCCTGTATCTGAAAACCTGCGTAACTAGTCCCTTTATATGCTACTCTTATAAAATACCGTGGCATAAATTCATTTTAATGAGTAACCATTGCCTTGAACCTAGCTATATAATACGAATCACTTAGCTGGTTTTGGAGGATAGGGAAATTTGATGTATCTGAAACAAACTGAAAGGCTAAATCAAAGAATTTATACTTGCCTGGGTCTTTTAAAAACAATACTGAGAGGTTTTTTATTTGCTCTGTTTTGTAACATTTTACTTTAAAGAATTTTTGTGCCACCGACAACATTTCACCTTCGTTATCTGCTGATGCCATTTTTTTTCGCAACTTAAAAAAATCTTCGTCAGTTGCATTTGCCTTACAATCTGAATTAATCATCGGAGGGAAGGAGGATGATTCCTGAGGTATGTTAGTATCCTGAGTAGTCTTCATTTCCATAGGAAGAAATTTTTTATCTGCATCATTTGAATTTTTCTTATCCCTTGGTTTCGCTTCGACAGGATTGTTTTCTGTTTGTGTCATTTTCTCGTCAATTAGCTTCGGATCAACGACTACATTTTGTTTTTCCGAAGGCTCATAAGTAGATTTTTCATCTTTTTCTATTGGGATTAATACCTGAATAGTGTCCGGCTTATCACCAGTAATATCTATATAGATGGCTTCAATCTTACTTAAATTGGTTGCACTGCTTTTCTTAATTATTGTTGATTTATTAACTGCCTTCACACCTTGTTTCTCCTCCTTAATACTTACCAATTTTTCTTCCGGTTGCTTTGCGACTGGTTTTTCTTTTTGTTTTATGGATGGGTCATTGACAACTTCTGATAACATGTTGGAAAATTCATCTGTCTTTTCGGCTCTGGTTACATCTTCTTTAACAGGCTTTACTCCTGCCATTACTACATCCATTGTTTGCAGATTAAATAAACCCCAACCCTTGTCACCAAAATTTTTAATTAAATAGCCCTCGTCTTTATTATTTACTTTACAAGTATAAATTTGTTCATCTTTATCTGAACGTGGAAACCCTATTGTAATATTGTACTCACCTTCAAGCAATTTTGGAATAATAAGATACCCGGACGCAGTAGAACTCATCATTTTCTTGTCAAGTTTTGCATAAAAAGGTTGTTTGTCTTCAGTTTGCAAATAAATAAAATGATGCTGCTGTGCTGATACATAATATGACGCTATTAAGAATAATAAAGAGAAGATTGCTCTAAGTTGCTTCATTCGCTAAGACTTTGTTTGATGTGTAAATTTACCTGATTCATCTTTACAGACATTAAAAATACAAAAGAGTAATTACCATATGGCAATTACTCTTTACAACGAAGGAATAAAATTTTAATTTCCTTTTTCTTGCTTAGGTGCATCAGCCACTGCAGCAGGCTTAATTTCCAGCAACTCCATTTCAAAAACCAATGCTGCACCACCAGGGATATCGGCTCCTGCGCCCCTATCACCATAACCAAGCTCACTAGGTATATACACCCTCCACTTATCTCCAATATGCATTAACTGTAATGCTTCTGTCCATCCTTTAATAACACCTCCTACAGGTATTGTGAGTGGTTCCCCTCTTTTGTACGAATTATCAAACTCCTTTCCGTCAATTAAAGTTCCTGCATAATGCGCTACAACAGTATCCTGCAATTTAGGTGTTGGTGAATTTTCGTTTCCTTTTGTAATTATTTCATATTGAAGGCCACTTGGTAAGCTTATTACACCATTACGTTTTTTATTACCATCTAAGTACTGTCCGCATCTTGCTTTTTCAAGATTTACTTTTTTTGCCGCATTACCCTGAAGGGCAGCCTGTATTACAGTATTGGCTTGCTGATCAGTAAGTGCAATAGTTCTCTTATTAAACACATCGTCCATTGCTTTTTGCATTGTAACACCATTTACACTTTCAATTCCCTGTGCTTTTAAATTATTGGCAATATTCATTCCCAATGCGTAACTAAATGAATCAACAGTTGATTTAATGCTGCCTGTATTTCCTGGCATTGTTGTTTTCTTATCGGTAGTTGCAGCTGGTTTTTGTTTTACTGTTTTTTTACCCTGTGCCCCGGCTAAAATACAGATAACACTCAAACTCATCATTAAAATAAAATGCTTCATTTTTTTGTTTTGTTTATTTTTTATTAAAAATTACTCTTCCCTAATGTCTTTCCCTGTAAGATGAATAAAAACATCTTCAAGATTTGCGGCTTTTACCTGCTTAGGTCTTTCGAAACCTGATTCTACAAGATCATCTATCATTTTATCCGGCGATGCTAAAGCAATTATCTTCCCTTCATCCATGATTGCTATTCTATCGCAGAGTTGCTCTGCTTCATCCATATAATGTGTTGTAATAATAACCGTGGCGCCTTTGGATCTAATGTCACGTATCAAATCCCAAAGATTTCTTCTTGCCTGTGGATCAAGGCCGGTAGTTGGTTCATCCAAAAAAATAATCTTGGGTTTATTGATTAAAGTAGTGGCTATAGAAAATCGTTGCTTTTGCCCTCCACTCAATTCCTTGTATTTATTTTTTGCTTTGTCTTCAAGATTTACCAATTGCAAAAGTTCCTTAGCATTTACTGATTCATTGTACAGCCCGGAAAATAGTTGTATTAATTCTAAAAGATTAAGCCCTGGGTAATATCCTGATGTTTGCAATTGAACACCTATAATCTTTTTAATAGCGGCTGCATTCGTGTCAAGATTTAATCCATCGACCACTATGCTGCCGCTTGTTTTCCCTCTGAGGGTTTCAATAATTTCAAGCGTTGTTGATTTACCGGCTCCATTGGGGCCAAGCAAGCCAAATATTTCGCCTTCATACACATCAAAAGAAATACCTTTTACTGCTTCAAAAGTGCCGTAGGTTTTTCGTAAATCTTTTACAGATATAATTGTGTTTTGCATCTTCATTTATACCGGATTTCAACCCATGCCGGAAAAAGTTTTGCAAACGTAGTTAATTTCATTGGTTAATGAGTAATTGGAAAATAACTGCTAATTATATAAAACCCAGAATTAACAGTTTGTATATTTTAATGGAAATAGAATTACAGGACCAATTCCATCCTTACATCGGCATTACTGTAATGATTGTCTATTACCGGCACATGCATGAAGCCATACTTTTTATAGAGGGAAAGTGCAGTAACTAATTTACTGTTGCTAACTAAGAATACTTTTGATGCTTTTAATTGTTTTGCCTTGCCGAGACACTTATCAATTAATAGCTTGCTGATACCTTTTCCCTGCCATGAGGCAGTAACAGCCATTTTTGCCAATTCATATTGGCCGGGTTTTTCCTGTATTAATGCTGCTGAACCAATAACCTCATCTCCGGCTTTAGCCAGGTAAATAACGCCGCCAGTATCTAAAATTTCGCTTTGATAATTTTGCAGCATTGAGATATCTGCAGGCTCTGTGAGTTCATACTTATCAAGCCATTCAATATTCAGCCGCAGAAAATCAGCTGCATATTTTGGATCGAAATCAATAATTGAAATTAGCATCGTAGTTTATTTACCCGGGTAATAGGTTTGCAACTCTTCCATCATCAATTTACTTCCCACAAAAAAAGGTGTACGTTGGTGAATATCTGTTGGCTGTATATCTAATACTCTTTTATGCCCGTCTGTTGCAATACCACCTGCCACTTCAATAATAAATGCGAATGGATTACACTCATACATTAGCCTGAGTTTTCCTCCGGGCTTATCAGTTGTATTTGGATACATAAATATTCCACCCTTAATAAGGTTCCTGTGAACATCACTTACCATACTGCCGATATAGCGTTGTGTATATGGTCCGCCGGAAGCTTTGTCTTTCATCTGGCAGGCGTTAATATATTTTCTCACCCCATCTTCATACTTAAAAAAGTTACCATGGTTTACTGAAAAAATCTTTCCGGTTGGAGGGCATGTGATATTAGGATGACTCAGTGTCCATTCGCCGATAGAGGGATCTAATGTAAAACCATTAACGCCTCTTCTTGTTGCATATACCAAAATAGTTGATGAACCATAAATAACATATCCTGCTGCTACCTGGTTAATGCCGGGTTGCAAAAAATCTTCTTTTGTTGCAGGAGAGCCCAACGGCGACACTCGCCTGTAAACACTAAAGATGGTGCCAATTGAAACATTCACATCAATATTGGCACTGCCATCAAGCGGATCGAACAGGCAAACATATTTACTGTTATTGCTTATCTCATCATCAAATACAACAACGTCGTCCAATTCCTCACTTCCAATACCAGCGCAACTAATACCGTGACGCAACACCCCCATGAATTGTTCATTTGCATATACATCAAGTTTCTTTACCTCCTCGCCCTGCACATTTACTGTGCCGGCATCACCCAAAATATCAACAAGGCCTGCTTTGTTCACTTCCACATTTACCCGTTTGGCGGCAAGTCCCATATCTCTCAACAAACCAGATAATTCACCGGTGGCATTGGGAAAATCTCTCATTTGCTGGATGGTAAATTCATCAAGGGTTTGAACCCTGCGGTTAATTAAACTCATAATAGCAATCGTTTAGTAGTTTAGAGAAAATATCACTGGCGTCCAAAAATAAGGATTATTCATTTTGCAGTTTTATTCGAAATAACGGTATCAAAATATATTTCACAAAAAAAATAATGGTATCGTTTGCACAACAGCAGCATTGCCTTATGAAAAAGTACCTGCATTGCTCTTACAATATAAATTGCAGTATTACATTTGTAAGGTTTCAACAGAATCAACAAATTTTCAAATTATCAAATCATCAAATTGGATTTATGAAAGTTTTCAAATTTGGCGGCGCCAGCATCAACAGTACAGAAAGGATAGAAAATGTTTCAAAAATTATCCAGTCGTTTAAAGGCGAAAAGTTACTCATCATTATTTCGGCGATGGGAAAAGTAACTAATGCCCTGGAAAGAGTGGCAGAGGAATTTTATAAAGGCAATAAAGAAGCTGCCCTGGCTTTATTTAGTGAACTGAAGACAGAGCACCACACAGTTGCAAAACAATTAACAGGAAATACAGTTGAACAATTCAATGACATTTTTACAGAAGTGGAATGGCTGCTTCATGATAAGCCTGTGAGGGCATATGATTATTACTACGACCAGATTGTTTGCTGTGGCGAATTATTAAGCACTATAATTGTGAGTCACTATTTTAACCATGTGGGCATTACAAACAAATGGATAGATGTAAGGGATATTGTAAGGACCGATGATAATTTTCGGGATGCAAATATTGATTGGGATTACACACAAAGAAAAGTTACTGATGAAGTGTTACCAGTATTTAACACCACAGATATTATCATTACGCAAGGTTTTATTGGCTCCACCGATGAAAACGAAAGCACTACATTAGGAAGAGAAGGGAGTGATTACACCGCTGCCATTTTCGCCAACATGCTGAATGCAGAAAGCCAAACAATATGGAAAGATGTGGAGGGTGTAATGAATGCCGACCCGAAGAAATTTGATGATGCCGTTTACATTGATTCTTTAAGCTATACTGAAGTGATTGAAATGGCATATTATGGTGCACAGGTAATACATCCTAAAACCATCAAGCCATTGCAAAACAAAGGCATACCACTTAATGTAAAATGTTTTTTAAATGCGGCATTAAAAGGAACAGTTATCAGTAATACACCTGTACACAATTTGCCACCAATAATTGTTGTAAAACAAAACCAGGCATTATTGCAGTTGAGCTCAAAGGATTTTTCTTTTATAGGCGAACAGGGTGTTGGCAAATTATATGAATTGCTGGCTGGCTTTAAAATACAACCTAACTTGTTGCAAAGTGGTGCCATTACAGTTTTGTGTTGCTTAGATGACAAAAGCGATAAAGTAGAAAAATTAGCGTTGGAAGCTGGCAAATTATTTGACGTGCAGGTGGAGAAAAATCTTACGCTGCTAACCGTGAGGCATTACAATGATGAAATTGTGCAGCGCCTGTCAGCGGCCAAACAACAAGTGCTTAGCCAGAAAACACCGGAAACAATACAAATACTGATGAAGCAATAATTAAAGGGTTATTTAATTCTTGGATCAACGAGACCATACAAAACATCTGCAAGCATATTTATAAAAATAAAAATGCAACCGCTAAGCATTACCGATCCCATCACAACAGGATAATCTAATTTTTCTAATGCATCTACTGTTATTTTTCCAATGCCTTTCCAGCCAAAGATATATTCTATAAAAAATGCACCGGCCAGCAACTCTGCAAACCAGCCCGTGATAGCTGTAATAACAGGGTTAAGTGCATTGCGAAGGGCATGCTTCATTATCACTGTACGTTTGCTCAACCCTTTGGCATAAGCTGTACGGATATAATCCTGGGCCAATACATCCAGCATTGAACTCCTGGTGAGCTGTGTAATGATAGCCAGCGGCCTTATACCAAGTGTAAATGCAGGAAGGATTAAATTTTTAAGTGTTACATATTTTTCACCTGTTACTTCATCTATATCAAACCAACTCCCGGTAAGGTTGAGCCCAGTGTAAGGATGCAGTACCACACCAAAAAAGTAAGCAATAACGATTGCCATAAAAAAAGACGGTGCTGATATACCTGCAATGCTTGCAAATACTGCGGAAGTATCAAGCCATGTACCTTTCTTTACAGCAGACAACGCACCAAGCAATATACCAAAAAATGTGGCAAACAGCATAGCTGCCAATGCCAGCAATAAAGTGCCAGGCAATGCTTCCATTAAAGCAGAACTTACTGACTTTTTGGTTTGATAACTTGTACGCATGTAAGGCAGCTTAACACCAAAGTTTGTTTCACCACCAATAAAAAATCCCTGCAACTGTTTTTTTTCTAAATCGGCTTTACTATGTATGCAAACAGGAGAAACATCATTGAGGTATAAAAAAAATTGTTTCCATTTTGGCTGATCGAGGTACAAATCCCTCCGGATATTATCGAGTGTTTTTTTATCGCCTGTTTGCCCTACAATCATTTTAGCCGGATCACCAAAGCCCTGGAACATGATGAAGACAAGCATGGCAATACCAAGCAGAATGGAGATTGAGTATATTATTTTTTTAAGAACCTGCAAGACACCTATTTAATAATGAAGGTTTACTATTACCCTTGCTTCTTTGCATATTTGATTGGTTGCGCTCACTTAATCAGCTCATCCAAATCTGCCCAGCTGTATTTAGCCTGTACAACAGGGCCTTTCATTTCAAACAATGTGGGGTTTGCCCTGGCAGCTGTTTTTATTGCGATACCATCCGTGGTATATACAGGAAAGTTGTAGCTGCTTATTACATTAAAAAAGTTATTAGCATTTTTTGTATCGGCTGTAACAATGTAAACTGGAATATTTTGTGATTTAAGTTTTTTAACCACATCAGTAAATACATTTCGCCATCTGTCAGATTTTGCTTCCTTCATATCTCTAACAAAGAATAAATAATAATGCTCTTTGTTCAAAATAGTTTCTGTAGAGTCTGCGCCTTCAGCATCAGATAAAGAAAAATCATTTATCAGCGGCACATTGTTTTTTCCTTTTTCAACAAGTGTTTGCTTGCGGTCAACAAACTTCCATGTACTGTCTGGCAATGCGGTTGCTTTAAACTCTTTTTTTACATTATCCTTTTCATAAACAAAACTATATTCATATTTATCTGGAACTGCATCTGCAGGCATTTTTCTCAATTCAAGAATATTATTTCCTTTTTTATAAGGCAAGCAATCAAAAACCGGCAGGTGCTCTATCACATACATTTGCAATAGGCAGGTTGCTATTACTGAAGCCAGCACAATAGTAAATGGTATGGCCGATTTGAATACAGGCTCAATATATTTTCCTTTCCGTATCAGGAAAATAATCATCAACAGCAATATCAAATCTTTTGAAAAAGTTTGAAAGGGGGTAAGTGGTATGCAATCACCAAAACATCCGCAACTCCTTATTTTACCACTGAATAAAACATAGCTGGTTAAAAAAGTAAAAAATATAATCAATAGCAACAGCAACCGTAATACAAGCTTTCTCCTCCACCCTACCAGCAATGCCACACCAAGCGCCACTTCAAGCGTTATCATCACCACAGAAAACAAAAAGGCGTGTTCATTAAACCAGCTCATTACTTTAGGCAGGTACCCTTCCATAGCCCACACTTCAAAAAACTCCTGCATTTTATAAGTGAGCCCAAGTGGATCAATCGCTTTTACAAGACCAGAAAAAATAAAAAGTGCTCCCACTAAAACTCTTACAATGTTTACAGATACTTTCATACTACTATTGGTTTCTAAAATTTATTCAGATAAAATCAAAGCAAAAACTGCATAGTTCAATATATCATAAAAATTAGCATCAATGCCCTCGCTGATAATTGTTTTGCCATCATTCTTTAAAATACTTTTAATCCTGAGCAATTTTGCCAATATCAAATCAACAAAACTTTCCTGGCTCATTTCTCTCCAGGCTTCTCCATAATCATGATTTTTATCCTGCATCAGTTTTTTAGCAATATTTACTTTAGCATTATACAGTTCTTCCACTTTTTCTACCGCCAATTCTTCAGGTGCATCCTGTGACAAGTCAAGTTGTATCAAACCTATCACTGCATAATTTAAAATACCTTTAAACTCACTGCGGATATCATCATCAATCTTTTGCTCCCCTTTTTCCTGTACAGTACGAATGCGTTTTGCTTTAATATAAATTTGGTCTGCAACTGATATTGTTCTGTACACCCGCCAGGATGTACCATAGTCTTTTGTCTTTTTCAAAAAAATATCTTCACAGGAACGCACTGCTTTGTCATATTGCTCATTGGTGTCCATCGTAAACTTAAACTAACTATTTTTGGTAATTGTCAAAAATACCTGTTTCTGCTGATGTACACACTTAACTGCAGGGGAAAATTATTAGCGCTTGATATGCCTTTGGTGATGGGCATTATCAACATTACCGCTGATTCTTTTTATGAAGGATGTCTTAATAAAGATATTGCTGCCATCACCGGGTTAGCAGCTTTTATGATTAATGATGGCGCTGAAATACTTGATATTGGAGGGCAAAGCACAAAACCCGGCAGTGTAAGAATAGGTGCCGATGAAGAAATAAAAAGAGTATTACCTGTGATTGATGCAATAAAAAAAAATCACCCTGAAATAATTTTGTCGATTGATACTTACCACAGCCGGGTGGCAAAAGCCGCTGTTAATGCTGGCGCTTCTATTGTAAACGATGTGAGTGCTGGAAATATGGATAAAGAAATGATTTCAACTGTAGCAGCATTAGAAGTGCCATATATAGCGATGCACATGCAGGGCACGCCAGAAACCATGCAAGAAAATCCCAACTATAATGATGTAACAAAAGAAATTCTTGATTTCTTTATTAATAAAATTGACGAATGTAAAAAGGCTGGTATCAATGATGTAATTATCGACCCCGGTTTTGGTTTTGGAAAAACAGCCAAGCACAATTTTCAATTATTGCAAAATCTTTCTGTATTTAAAATGCTTGACAAACCAATACTAGCTGGCCTTTCAAGAAAAGCCAGTATTTATAAAACTCTTGGCATTACTGCCAGGGAATCATTAAATGGCACTACCTGCATTAATACAATTGCCTTGCTTAATGGTGCAAATATCTTGAGGGTACATGATGTAAAAGAGGCAAAACAAGCGATACAACTCGTTGGTGCATTTAACAATGCAAATTCTTTGTAAAACTTTATAAAATCAACACAATAACAATAATACCTTTTCGTTTTATTGTGTGGTGAAGTAGATTTTTTTGTTCCAGATATATAAATAAGCTGAATAAAGAAATTAAAAGCACCAGAAAAATATCCGTAGTACCCTGTCTGGCAAGAGTAAGCAGAGGTATAATACCCGTCCAAATCCGAAAATATGAAAACGAAATTCTACATCCTTTACAATAACAAATGCTGCAAATGGCTTTTGCAAATCCCCTGCTCATTTTGGTTGTTGATTTTCCTTTTACAATTTAACAACTACACTTTTGCCCAAAGCAACACTAATACAATTAAAGCCTCAGCATACCAGCAACAAACAGCAGCAAAAACATTAAAGCAAAGCACTAATACAATTTGGTTTGAAAAAAATGAAGGTCAGTTTGCAGATAAAAATATTTTGTACGGCTTCCGCACTCCTTTTGGAAATATGGGTGTGTTTAACAACAAGCTACGCATAGTAGCAAAGCAAAACGATAAAAAGAGAAATAATGGTTACCAGGTAGTTGATATAACTTTTCCAGGATCAGAACAAAGCTGGATTATTGAAAATGGTATTGAATCTTCCGTAAAAGGTTCATACAATACAGCAACAGGGATTATTACCCCCGGGATATACAATGAAATAATTTTAAAACAGGTTTACCATGGTGTTGACCTACGTTTATATTCAGGAGATAATGGTTCACTTGAGTTTGACTGGCTTGTAAACAAAGCTTCAGATTATAGTAAAATAAAAATGAAGTTCAATGGACAGAAAGGCTTAAGGACTGATAAGAGAGGGAATTTGATAATCAATCTTCAATATGAAGATATGAAGATTTGTATTCCAGAAACTTACCAGGTAATCAACAGCAGAAAAAAACTGCTGCTGGCAAAAATGGATATGCTGGCAGATAATAAAACTGTCTGTTACAAAATTCAGGGGCCAATAGAAAAAGACAAACCGTTGATAATTGATCCTGTTATGTCATGGTCAACTTTCATGGATAATAACAGCAGCACTTTCGATGAATACTTATATACCGTGGCAGCCAATAGCGTGGACGAAATATATGCCTGCGGATTAACAAACGAAGCGATAAGTGCTGCTTATCTCAGTGGTATCGCACCAGGTTATTCAGCCACATATGTTTCGGCAACCAACAGCAGCAATAAAAGACAAACTTCAATTTTATATAAACTTAATTCGCAAGGCACAGCTATTACTGCATGGACCTATACAGGGCTTACTACAAATGTGCCGGTAGCAATGAGCATTTTTCCAAACAACAATGTTATCGTTTTATACCAGTCGGATACAATTCAAATTTTTTCACCAGACCTTACACAAAGGTTTTACAGCGATGTGGTATCACAAGATTTAGCAAACAATATAAGTTCCTATCAATCGCTTGCAATTGTTGACGACAATGTGTTTTATGTTGGTGGCATTGCAGGTTCAGCATTGTCCACATCTATAATTCCGGCGAATGCGCCTGACCCAATTTTAAGTGGAAATGAAGGGGTAATAGTAAGAATTAAAAACGCATCTACAACCCCTATTGCAGAATGGGGTACTTATATAGGAGGATCTGGCAAAGAAACTTTCACCGCCATAGCACTCACACCAGACAAATCAAAGCTTGCCTTTGCAGTTCATACTGAAGGGGTTGGCAATAACTATCCCTCATTAGTAAATGCAGTCGATAATACTATTGCAGGCAATGAATTACTAACAGGTAATTTTAACCTGCCAGCTCCAACTTCCTTCAGCGTATTTTCTTATTTAGGTGGTTCTGGGCACGAAGGAAGCAGCAGCTCTCTTTCAAGTGCAGCATTGGTAGCAGCAGATAATGATTACTTTTATGTTGCTGGCAACACATCCTCTACAAGTTTTCCGGGTGCCATTGGCACTGCCCAAACAACACACGGGGCAAATAGCAAATTTTCCGACCAGTTTCTTTCCCGTATTCCACTTAAAGGCAATGTTGATACAGGATTTACAACAACTTTCAATGGCGGCAATGATGTGGATGTAGTAGGCGGCCTTGTACTTGACAGTCGTACAGGAAGGGTATTGGTTTTTGGCACCACCATGTCAAACAATTTTCCTGTTTACAGCCCCAATCCTTCGAGCCCTTTTTATCAAAGCGTACACGGCTCATTTAGTAACGGCGCCAGAGATATTACATACACCATTTTCAGTAATGATTTGAGGCAAAGGATTTATTCAACTTACATTGGTGGTTCCTTTGATGATTATTTGGGAAGCACTGGTAAGCTACAGGGAACGGGACATTTTCAATACAGCAATACAACAGGTTTAACTTATATCGGCACCACTATACACTCCGATCAAACTTCAATGCCTGCACAATGGATGAGTGGCATACCTGGGTTTGACAAAGCCGTACCACCTGCCACCTTGTCTAAAGACAATCATTACATTTTTGCTATTAACCCCAATACTTCCGATTACGGAGATGCACCTGTAAGCTATGATAGCGGGGAGCCAGCCAATTCAGCATTGGCTCTTGATTTAAGAATTGGAACGATTACAGATGCTGAAGACAAACCCAATAGTTCTGCACTTGCCAATGGCGATGATATGCAAAACTACGGCTATGGTGATGATGAAGACGGTATACTAACCGTACCATCAATGTATGCAGGAGCTACCTCCTATACAGTAGGTGTTTCCGTATTCAATAAAACTGGACGCAAATTACAGTTGTGTGGCTGGATAGACATGGATGGCAATGGTTTATTTGACACATATGAATACACAGAGCAATTAGTTTCTTCAAGAAACAATCAACAAAACATCGTATTGAATTTTACGGGACTACCGCCATTTAATCCTATGAGTGGTAAAACATATTTACGTATCAGAATATCTGATGTTGCAATGAATGGCTTAAGCGCAAGAGGCACATTAGGGAAAGGCGAGGTTGAGGATTATATCATTCCGCAAGCCGTAATACTACCTGTAACAATGCAGCAGTTTACAGCAACATTGCAAAACGAAAACTCATTACTCCAGTGGAATGTTGCAAGCGAAATTAATATAAGGGCTTATGAAGCAGAACATAGTACAGACAATAGGAGTTTTATAAGTATTGGCGAAAAATCCACCGACAACAGTGGCAGTTACAGTTTAATACATTTTACACCTGCAGAAGGCAGCAACTACTACAGGATAAAAATGATTGGCACAGATGGCAGCATAAGCTATTCGCCTTCAAGAAAAGTAAACTTATTGAAAAACAAATCGGTTGTTATTAGTCCTAACCCTGCGAAAGATATAATTCATATATCCTTTGGCAATTTGGTAAACAAACAGGTTACTCTCACTATAATGGCCGCAGATGGAAAAGTATTAGCCAAAAAAGTATTGCCTGCTGCCTACGAAACCGAAAGCATTGACGCAAACTTGTTTGCAAAGGGGTACTACTTTGTAAAAATTGAAACAGCTGGAGAAACGATTATTAAAACTATCAGTGTTACACATTAAAAAATACAGCAATTAAAATTTATTCCTGCTGCAGCAGTTTAATATCCTTAATCAATTGTTCTGTTTCAAAAGGCAATGTACCGTTGTAAATGCCACGAATGCGTTTTGTTTTATCAATCAGTAATACATGTTCGGTGTGTAGAAAGTCTGTGCTGTCTTTTGTAAAACCCAAATCTTCTTCGGCAAAATAAGATCGCCGTGCCAAGGTATAAATAGCTCCCTTGCTGCCGGTAAGCAAATGCCAGCTTGATGATACAATATCATTATCAGTTGCGTATTTTTTTAAAGCCTGTACAGTATCAATCCATGGCGTTACGCTAAATGACAAGATAATAACCCCGGTATCATTCATAAACTCTTTCTCCACCGCCTTCATATTTTTTGTCATCACCGGGCAAATATTACCGCACCTTGTAAAGATGAAATTTGTTATATGTATTTTCCTTTCCAATGTTTTATCAGAAAGAACAGCTCCATTTTGATCAATAAAAGAAAAAGAATTAATAGTATGATTCACTACACTTTCGGCTTTATCGGGTGTAATAAACATTGGATTAAAATCAGGAGTATTATAATAAGGCAAATGGTTTTTCTTTTTGGCAGCACAACCTGTTGTTAATATCAACAGCAGGAGCCATTTATTTTTTAAAAACACTGTCTGATACATTTACGCAATTTTTTGTTCCTAGCAATCCAAAACGTCGGCCATTTACCATTACATAATTACTTCTTACTTTACCATTATCATAAAACATTCTCTGCACACCTTCTTCATGTCCCTTTACATAAGTCATTTCTCTTGTAAGCATTCCGTTACTGTTCCATTCAAAACAAGCGCCGTTATATTCATCATCTGCAAATTGGTATAGCAATTTTTTGTTTCCATTTTCCCAGAAAGCTTTGTACACGCCAACTTTTTTACCATTGGCAAATTCTCTCACTTCACTAACCTTACCAGGGGCAAACCATTTTTTCCAAGTGCCATCTTCTTTTCCTTCTGCAAATGAAGCAGTAAAAACTGTATCCCCTGTATCGTTAAATAATGAGTAAACAGTTCCGCTAAACGGTTTATCGGCAAAGTACATTATCCCGTTAGTTGAAATAAGTAAGGGATCGGTTGCTTTTACTTTTTTTATCACAGGTTCTTTAGCTACAGGAATGTTACATCCTGTAAGCAACAGTAAAAACAAAGAAAAGCTATTGACTAACGGTGCCCGGCGTACCATAAAACCCATTTCCATTTAAATAAGGATCTGCATCTGTAATATGATAATGATATATGCCTGCAGAGAAATCAACCGTGGCATGTGTATGGCCATGATATGCATCTAATATCGAATTGCTTACAGTTGTTCCATCTTCCTCCTTTGGCCCATACACCGGAAATCCATCCAGCAAAAAACCAAGAAGAGATGATTTGGTGGCTTTTACTGTAGTAAGATACAGCGGCTCTACATGATAATGGTACTGTCCGGTTTGTTGCGGATGTCCCCAGTATTGATCAAAGCTTACAACCTCATTCGTTAAAGGCTGGCTTGGTCCTGCATATTGATTAAAAAATGGCACTCCATTCAGTGAAATACCAATAGGACCTAATGGTGTTGCACTGTGACTTGACGCCACCTGCGGATTAAGTGGTATTTTAAAAGTTAAAAGCTGCGACGAAATCGTATTGGGGTTTTTATGAAATACATGGCCGCCAAAAGTAGTGCCTGCAAAATTTTCATACAGGCTGCTGCTGGTTGGGTAATATATACTTTTATGATCGGGAAGGCCAGTTGCTTTAATAGTTATCCAGGTGCCGTCTGAAGTAATACTGGTAGCGCCATAAACTTTTTATATACATCAGGCACAGGCTGTGTAGTGGTGTTAGTAGTACTTTCTTTCTTTTTACAAGAAGAACTAAAAACAGATAAAACTATAAACAGCAATAATAATTTTGACATTGTTTTCATGTAAAGCATTTAATTACTTTGACGACGGATGTTTTAAAAACCATCGATGACAATGTTTTTTCCGGTTATTAATTCTTTTAAATAACAGCGCCCCATTTTGGGGCGCTGTTATTTTATTTTTTTGAAGCAGGTTTTGTACTGTCTGCCGTCTCTTTTTTTCCTTGCTTTTTCATTGCTTCTTCCATCGCCTTTTGTTGCTTTTGCATCATTTCCTGCTGCCGTGCCTGCTGTTTTGCTTCAAACTGTTCTGGTGATATTACATCAACTATAGCAATATCAAACGCAAGTATTTCATCTGCACCAATATTTTCTCCTCTTGCCTGCTTGCCGTATGCTAGTGATGAAGGAATAATGAGCTTACCAACAGCACCCTTTTGCATTGCTTTCAAACCGTCAATCCATCCTGGTATTACGCCAAATTCACCAAGGTTTACATCATAAGGCTCCATATGTCCAAAACGTGGGTCTGTGTTAGAATCAAAAACAGAATCCTTTAAATTTCTTCCGGTATAATTTACTGATACAATATCATTTTCAGTAAGCGCCGGGCCTGTACCTGGTGTTGTGATAACAACATAAGTACCCCATTTTGTTTTGGTAGCCTGCAAATTGTTTTTAGAAAGGTATTGTGTTATTGCTGCATCATCTTTTTTTAACTGGTCTGCATTATCTTTCAATTGCTTTTCTATTTGCTCAAGCATTTTTTTGTGAGATGCGGCTTTAGCACTCGCCTTATAAGTTTTAGCAGCACTATCTACTTGTTCTCTTGTATTATACACTTTTGCAATCTTCACATACTGATACAGGAACTGCCCCTTCTTCATATAAGGTTCATTCTGTTGTTTTTTAAACAAAGTATCAGTTGATATTCTAAGAATGAGGCTGTCCCCTTCATGTACCGTTTTGAAAAACTCTGGAAGCCTTGCTGTATCATAAGGTATAAAACTTGGCGAGCCCATCTCTTTGGTACTGTACACCACACTGTCTTTATATTTTACAAGAATATCTGCCTGTAAAAAATCACCTGTTACAGCCTTCTTACCATTAGCGTTTTCAATTATTTTATATTCCGACCCGTCTTTTGCTTTTTTATAAGGTTTGTTGCAACCTGTGAGTACAATAATGGCTAATGACGCCAGGTACAAAGTTTTCTTCATTTTACTTTTTGTTTTGTATGCTTTTTAAAAATCGTAATTACTTAGTTGTTCTTTATTTTCTTTCATGGCTGCCATAAAAATACGCACCACTTCTTCCAGCGGTTCTTTATTTTGCCCTCCGGCTGCATTAACATGCCCACCGCCATTAAAATATTTTCTTGCAAATACATTTACATCAAATCCATCTTTACTCCTGAAAGAACTTTTTCTTTCCTCTCCCCTGTCAATAATAATTGCAGCAAGTTTAATCCCTTTTATACCCAATGGGTAATTCACCAGGCCTTCTGTATCGCCTGTGGTAATACTATATTTAATAAGATCTCCTTGTGGTATGGCAATAAGGGCTGTATTGTATTCATAAAAAACCTCCATCCTGTTCATAAGCACATGGCCTATAAAACGAAAACGGTTCTCTAAAAAATTATCAAACAAGTTTTCATGTATCTGGCTGTGATCAAAACCTTTGGATTTAAGATTAGCCACAGCGGCATGAACAGATGCTGTGGTAGAAGGGAAACGAAATGAGCCAGTGTCAGTCATCATTCCGGTATATAAACATTCAGCAACTTCCTTATTAATTTTACTATCATAGCCGGCAGCTTCTATAAAATCATACACCATTTCGCAGGTGCTGCATTTTGATGTATCACTGGCGCCGTAAGCAAATTTATCTTTTTGCGGCTCCTGGTGATGATCAATCAAAATGCGCTGAGCAGTGGCATTAGCCAGTTTTTCTTCCATCTTTTTTGTACGGACAAGTGTATTAAAGTCCAGGCAAAATATCCATTCCGCTTCCTCAATCAGCTTATCTGACGCCGCCATTTGCCTTTCGTAATCAAGAACAGCTTTAACCCCAGGCATCCAGTTTAAAAAATCTGCCCAGTTGGTTGGAGAAATTACCGTAACGGCGTGGCCAAATTGTATTAAGAAATGATACAGCCCCAGTGAAGAACCCATAGCATCACCGTCTGGTTTTTGGTGCATTGTTATCACTACTTTTTTTGGTGTAGTGAGCAAAGGAAATATTTGGCTTAGTGGCTGCATAAAAGAGGCGCAAAAGTAAAGGTTAGTTTCCAGTTTACTCAGGGCTTACAATAGTTTTTTGTCAATCGATAATAAAAACAATCAGGGCAAAGGCTAAAACAATCTATATTTGCGGCTCAAAAAACGAAACTATGAGCAACAGGACATTCACAATGATTAAGCCGGACGCAACAGAAAAAGGGTTTACCGGCGCAATTTTAGAAAAAATAAATGCAGCAGGGTTCCGTATAGCAGCCATGAAGATGGTGCACCTTTCAAAAGAAAAAGCAGGTGAATTTTATGCCGTACATAAGGAGCGCCCTTTTTATGGCGAACTGGTTGATTTTATGAGCCGTGGTCCCATTACTGCAGCAATATTAGAAAAAGATAATGCGGTGGAAGATTTCAGGAAACTGATTGGTGCCACCAACCCTGCACAGGCTGCCGAAGGCACCATCCGTAAATTATATGCGGCATCTGTTGGGGAAAACGCCATTCATGGCAGCGACAGCGATGACAACGCAAGAATTGAAGGAGATTTCTTCTTTAGCAAATTAGAGCAGTTTTAATAGCCTGCCGATAATGTTATACAACCGCCTTTCTTTTAAGAAGGCGGTTTTTTATTTTATTACATTTCTCATGCTTTTCATTTTTTCGTCGTGATATAAGATACACAAACAGGGAACCGCTTTCGCAATTCCCTGTTTGTTCTTAAAATGAACTATTGACAGAAATAAATTCTATTTGGTATTTACCATCACTGTCTGTACAGTTTTAGTCATATCCGGAGCAATTATCTCTACCTGGTAAGCTCCACGGGCTATATTGGCCGGCAGATTTATTACCTGGGTAGTGCTGCCACCAGCATGGGTGATAACAGTGCTGCTCACAGCTTTACCATCGCTGCTTAGTAAGCGGATATTGTAGCGGCCCTCAGCCTGGTTGATCAGTTGTACGTTCATTACGCTATTTTCAACCGGATTTGGTGCAATGCTGTATCCAGCTTTGCCATTGCCTGCTCCTACTTTTACCACAATGCTGTATTTCACCTCACCATTAAAGCCTGTACTCTTAATACGATAGAATACCGCTGTGGTTGGTGCCGCTTGATCTGTGTAGCTATACACTAAATCAGTGCTGCTGTTTCCACTTGCTGTTACAGTTCCGGCAGATGCAAAGTTTCTTCCGTCTGTTGAACGCTCTACTTCATAGCTTCTGATATTTCGTTCTGCAGTTACTTTCCAATCTACTTTTACACCTTGCATATTCCGGATACCGCTTACACTTACAAATGTAACCGGTAATGGTGCCTGCTGCCTGAACAGGATATAGAACCTGTCGAAAGCAGAAGAAGCAGGATTAGCATCCACTGTAAAGTTTACCTCTGTTGTATTGTTGATATAAATTGGCGTACTGCTGTTAAGATAGCGATCTTCTAAAGTTGCTGTTAAGCCTGGTGTAGTCATATTCTCCATCACAAATTCAAGCTTGTATTGTTGCTGAAGCAGGTTCCACAACTTAAATTGTATTACATCGTTATTCACAACAGGTTGACGCCCTTCTACTACCAGTACCACATTATTTTCCTTCTGAATACCAAAGTTTTCACCTGGGTTAGACAGCTTAAGAGCATCATTACCATCTACATTGTTTGAATAAACACCATCCATCACCACCTGGTTAGCATCAGCCATTTCGTTGCTGCTGTTGTACAAACGGCTGCTGA
>CAZBTD010000063.1:0-19775 GCA_964494815.1 uncultured Ferruginibacter sp.
CGAAAGCCAGCGCTGGGTGCCTGCACATAAAATTCAGCATATTTACCTGGTGCCGGTATATGCACTTAGCACACTTTTCTGGATATTCATCATGGATTTTACAAAGTATTTTACCGGCAGGATATATACCACTGCAGCATGGAAGATGAGTGCAAAAAACCATATCATTTTTTGGGCAACTAAAGTTTTATACATTGCTTTTTATATGGTAATACCTGCAATGGTATGGGGCGTAGGTCCATGGTTGGCTGGTTATTTTGTTTTAAATGCTGCCATGGGTTTAACCATGTCAATTGTATTTCAACTGGCGCATGTGGTAGAGAATACAGAATTTGAAACAGTAGCATTGGATGAAACAAAACATATTGAAACAGCGTGGGCAGAGCACCAGCTAAAAACCACCTCCAACTTTGCCATGAACAATCCTGTTATTTCATGGTTTGTGGGGGGATTAAATTTTCAGATTGAGCATCACCTTTTCCCAAAAGTAAGTCACATACATTATCCTGCCATCAGCAAAATTGTAATGGCAAAATGCAAGGACTTTAATATGCCTTATAATAAGTATGATACCATGTCAGAAGCTATTGCATCTCACTTCAGGGTAATGAGGGAATTAGGAAAGGCACAAGTGGTGGTGAAGAAGAAAGAACAGTTGCAAGCTGCTTGATTCTTAACTATTGTATTTCTCAGGGTTTATACTTTGCCTCCTGAAAAATAATTTCCTCGTCTAATTTTATTAATTGCTCAGGTGTAACACCAGGTTTGCTTTCCATGTACTTTTTCACAATCTGCCATCCTGCGTATGAACCGATATTACCCGGAGCACCTTCACCTAATTCATCTGTTTTAGGCCCATCTTCAATATACCGCTTCATCATATTTTTATCCAGCGATTGTAAAAGATTTGCCTTTACAAACATATCCCATATACGGGCTTCATTTTTATCACAATCTTTCATTTGCTGTTCTGTATAGCCAATCAGTTTATATGCAGGTGTGCCGGGCAAAAATTTACTAAGCATGTAAAGCCTTTTTCCTTTTTCCACCATTTGGTTTACCAGGGGTTTATCACTTTCCTTATCGGGGTAAATATCATTTATCACCTGCTTTGCAATATTCACGGGTATATAGTCGGGTTCAAAGGTCATGGTGATATAATCTGGGTAAATTGTTTGTACCAGGCTGGATTTATAAATTGGGTTATTTTTTCCAAGATGGTAATGAAGCCCTACAATGGCAGCATCTTCGCTAATGCCATCACCTTCTCCATCGGCCGGGCCTATATAGGTAATTATTTTACTTGGTACCTTATATTTTGGGAAGTAATACTTTACATACTGTAATACTCTTTTTATTTCTGTTTCCTGCTTCGAAAAATCGTTAAATATTTTTTCTGCGTCATTAAAAACTGGGCGGTAGCTTTTTACAAACATGTTTACATATGCGGCCGTAGTATCAGCGCCCCATCTTGGGTCGGCACCTAAAATTTGATTGACAAAAATGCCGGTAAATGAGGAGTCGGTACCTTGTAATTGCTGCAGGTAAGCAGTTAAGGATGGGGCAGTAGTATCAAATAATTTCTTTTCAAACCTTTCCGTTTTTAATTCTATTTTGATGCTTGAAACATCTGGTGCTTTGTCACTGTTATTACAGGAAAATAAAATCGCAGAAGCAAAACAAGCCGCAATAAATACTCTCATCTTTAATTTTTTATCTTTACAAATATTCCTGCAAATATACAGGCACTTATTATGAAAATATTTTTGGCTCAACAGAACTATCACATCGGCAATTTTGAAAGCAATACAGAGAAAATTATTTGTGCAATTAATTTGGCAAAAGAAGATGGAGCAGATATTGTTGTATTCAGCGAACTGAGTGTGTGCGGCTATCCTCCAAGAGATTTTTTGGAGTTTAATGATTTTATAGAAAAAAGCTATGCGGCTATTGATACAATAAAAGAACATGCTGATACAGTTGCTGTAATTGTTGGCGGGCCAGACAGAAATAAGATTAAAGAAGGAAAGGATTTATTTAACGCTGCTTTTTTTTTATACAATAAAGAAATAAAAGCTATTGCACATAAAACCTGCCTGCCTACGTATGATGTTTTTGATGAGTATCGCTATTTTGAACCTGCGTATGAATGGAATGTAATTGAGTATAAAGGAAAAAAAATTGCATTAACTATTTGTGAAGATATCTGGAACCTCGGCAACAATCCTATTTACCGTATTTGCCCAATGGATAAATTGATGGCACAGCAACCGGATGTAATGATAAATATTTCGGCTTCTCCATTTGATTATACGCATGATGAAGATAGAAAAGCTACTGTAAAAGCAAATGTGCTGAAGTATAAACTGCCAATGTTTTATTGCAACTGTGTGGGCAGCCAAACAGAAATTGTTTTTGATGGAGCGTCGTTGGTGTTTGATAAATATGCAAATCTCTGTGGGCAACTGCCAACATTTCAATCAAAGCTGGAAGGTTTTGTATTGAATGATGATGGAACAATTGAATCGCCGGTTATTGAACCTGCCAGCCGTGTGCCCGATAAAGAATTGGCGCCTTCGGGCCTGGAGGAAAATTTGAACATAGCGCAAGTGCATGATGCAATTGTAATGGGTATTAAAGATTATTTCTGCAAAATGGGTTTTAGTAAAGCAATTATTGGCAGTAGTGGCGGAATTGACAGCGCTGTTACTATTGCACTTGCTTGTACTGCATTGGGAGCAGAAAATGTAAGAGCTGTTTTAATGCCATCACAATATTCAACCGGGCATAGTGTGAGTGATGCAGAACAGCTGAGTAAAAATATTGACAACCCTTATAACATCATCCAGATAAAAGATATTTACGACAGTTTTTTAAATGAACTGAAACCAATTTTTAAAGATTTACCATTCAGCATTGCAGAAGAAAATATACAAAGCCGTACAAGGGGTAATTTATTAATGGCAATAGCTAATAAGTTTGGTTATATTCTACTGAACACATCCAACAAAAGCGAACTGGCAACAGGCTATGGAACACTCTATGGAGATATGGCTGGAGGCCTTGGCGTATTGGGTGATTGTTATAAAATGCAAGTGTATGCATTAGCAAATTATATCAATAGGAATAAAGAAGTTATACCTCAAAATATTATTACAAAAGCTCCTTCTGCTGAGTTAAGGCCGGGGCAAAAGGATTCTGATTCACTTCCTGATTATGCCATACTCGATAAAATTTTATATCAATACATTGAAATGCGGCAGGGGCCAAAAGAAATAAAAGCAAAAGGCTTTGATGCAGCACTTGTGGACCGTGTGTTAAAAATGGTGAATGTAAATGAATATAAACGCAACCAATTTTGCCCTATCATCCGTATTTCACCAAAAGCATTTGGTGTGGGTAGAAGGGTGCCGATAGTAGGAAAATATTTGAGTTAACCCAACTTTGAATTGGTATTTATTTATTTACAACTCTATTTAACACAATTTTTCTTCACCTGTACATTACGGCAATGTTTTTGTAAAATCTTTGTTTGTATTTTGTGCAGATAAGACATTACAGTAATTAAATAACTCACATCTAAGTTTTACAAACAAAACGTATGTTACAAACAGCTGAAGATATACGCCTGCTGAATGAAAAGATAAGCAGCGCCGCAGGATTTGTTACAAGAATAAATGATGAATTAAGTAAAGTAATAGTAGGCCAGCAAGGCATGATTGAAAGACTGTTGATTGGCCTGCTGAGCAATGGCCATGTTTTATTAGAAGGTGTTCCTGGCCTTGCAAAAACACTGGCGATAAAATCACTGTCTCAAACAATTCATGCAGGTTTTAGCAGGATACAGTTTACCCCGGATCTTTTGCCTGCGGATGTTATTGGTACAATGATTTACAACCAGGCGAAAAATGAATTTTACGTTCGCAAAGGGCCCATCTTCTCTAATTTTATTTTGGCAGATGAAATAAACAGAGCGCCGGCAAAAGTGCAGAGTGCTTTGCTTGAAGCCATGCAGGAACGACAGGTAACTATTGGCGATATTACCTATAAACTGGAAGAACCATTTTTAGTGCTGGCTACACAAAATCCTATTGAGCAGGAAGGAACTTATCCATTGCCAGAAGCACAGGTAGACAGGTTTATGCTAAAAGTTGTGATTGATTATCCATCAAAAAGCGAAGAGCAGATTATTATCCGCCAAAATACAATCGGGCTTTCGTCACCCACTATCAATCCTGTTGCATCCAAAAGTGAAATACTCACAGCAAAAGAATTAGTTAGACAGGTGTATATGGATGAAAAAGTAGAGAACTATATTTTGGATATTGTATTTGCCACAAGGTTTCCGGATAAATATAATTTGCCAAAACTAAAACCCGTGATTGGCTTTGGTGGTTCGCCAAGGGCAAGTATCAATTTGGCATTGGCATCAAAAGCGTATGCATTTTTGAATAAACGTGGTTATGTAATTCCTGAAGACGTAAGAAGTATTTGCAAAGATGTATTGCGACACCGTATTGGATTGACATATGAAGCGGAAGCAGAAAATATAAATGCAGAGCAGGTGATTGATGAAATTTTACGAGTTGTGAATGTACCATAAACCGTTTCTTGTTTCTCGTTGATTGTTGTTTGTTACTCGTTTTTTTTAATTCATACAGTTTACAGTTTTTGCCAACAATCTAAACTTAACAAGGGAAGATGATATTGAGCAGGTAGAGAGCTTAATAACGGGGAACAAAAAAACGAGTAACAAGTAACGAGAAACATATTTGAATGTTAACAACAGAAGCGATATTAAAAAAAGTTCGTGAGCTTGAAATCAAAAGCAAGAAGCTCACCACCCACCTGTTCACGGGTGAATATCATTCTGCGTTTAAAGGAAAAGGAATGAGTTTCAGGGAAGTGAGGGAATATTACCCCGGTGATGATGTAAGGTTTATTGACTGGAATGTAAGCGCCAGGTTCAGCCATCCGTTCAGTAAAGTATTTGAAGAGGAAAGAGAGTTAACAGTTTACTTATTGATTGATATCAGCAACAGTAATTTATTTGGCACCACTCTTAACAGGAAAAAAGATCTCATTACGGAAGTTGGTTCGGTGCTCACATTTAGTGCCATCAGCAATAATGATAAAGTAGGAGTAATTTTTTTTAGTGATAAGCTGGAAAAATACATTGCTCCTAAAAAAGGAAGACAGCATGCTTTATATATTGTGAGGGAGTTGTTAAGTGTGGAACCGAAAGGCGAAAGCACAAAGATGGAAGATGCTATCAGGTTTTTTAATAAAGCATCGCATCAAAAAAGTATCGCTTTTGTTTTAAGCGATTTTACCGATGTGGAATATGAAAGTGATTTGAAAGTGATTGGAGGAAGGCATGATGTAATTGGTTTGCGTATTTATGATAAAATGGATATGTATTTGCCAGATGCAGGCCTGCTGCAGGTTGAAGATTTGGAAAGTGGTAAAAGGAAATGGATAGACAGCAGCGATAAACTGGTGCAGTACAATTATCACCAGCATTTTTTAAAACAAAGTGAATTGTGCAAAAATTATTTTAAAAAAGCAGGCGCAGATTTATTGCACATCCGAACTGATGAGGATTATGTAAAAGTGTTGCAGCAATTTTTTATTAAACGAAGCTGACGATAACAGAATACCTGATGATGGGAATTGTAAAAAGAAAGATAGTATGGGCATTTATATTTTGCCTTGGCAGTTTAATACAAACCTTTGCACAGCCATCACTCAAAACCACGATTGATAAAAATGGAATTTTAATAGGAGAACAGCTAAAGCTAAAAGTAACTGCCACGCTTCCCACACAGGATTTCTTTGTAAAGTGGATTGAAATACCAGATACACTGCCACATTTTGAGCTGGTTGAAAAATCTAAAATAGATTCCACTTTCAGCAACCAGAAATTAACCGGCCTGTCCCAAACTATCACATTCACAAGTTTTGATTCTGGTAAATGGACAATTCCATCATTCAATATAGATTTTAACCCATCTGCAGGAGACACTGCATACAATTTTTATACAGATACATTTTCCGTAACTGTTTCTTACCTGGCTGATAGCACTACTGCATTAAAGGATATAAAAGCAATAAGAGAATTAAAAGATGAAAAGCCTCTTTGGTATTGGTTTGCGATAGCAGGAGGGATTTTGTTGCTGGTATGTATTGGTATATGGCTTTATAATTATCATAAGAAAAGAATAATGATAAAGCCTTTGGAGCTGTCAATATCACCCTATCAACGGGCAATGCAACAAATGGATAAGCTCAAACAATTAAACCTTTCAGAAGCAGCGGCGATGAAACTGTATCACAGCAGGTTGAGTGAAATTATAAAAGAATATCTTTCTGCTGTGCAAAGCTCACATTTCGCAAGCAGCACAACCGGCGAAGTATTAATATTACTTAATCAAAAAGGAATTGATAAAACTTCTATGTCAAATATCGCCGGAGTGCTGCGCCGGAGCGATGCAGCTAAGTTTGCAAAGTATATTCCTTCGATAGAGGAGAGTGAACAAAGTTGGCAAATAATAAAGCAGGCTATAGATTTTATAGAACAGTTGCAGCATAAAAAAGAAGAAAGTGGTTCTTGATTATTTTCACAATATAAGTTTTGGGCAGCCGCTGTTTTTCTTATTGGGCTTGCTGTTGCCAGCAATGATTGTTTGGTATATAAAAAAGAATACCGCACAGTCTGCCAGTGTTAAAGTTTCCTCTTCTAAAAGCTTCAGGCAGCTGAGCAACTGGAAGGTTTCTTTCAGGCATTCGCTTTTTATACTAAGGTTGCTGGCGTTAGCTTTTATAATTACTGCTTTAGCAAGACCGCAAACCAAATCGGAGCAGCAGCAGGCAGAAGGTGAAGGCATTGATATTGTACTTTGCCTCGATGTTAGCGGCAGCATGACAGCACAGGACTTTGCGCCAAACCGGATGGAAGCAGCAAAAAAAGTAGCATCAGATTTTATTGACCGAAGGCCCACAGACAGGATTGCAATAGTCGTTTTTTCTGGTGAAAGTTTTACGCAATGTCCGCTTACAACTGATAAGGCAGTTTTGCATTCTGCAGTGGCGGCAATAAGAAATGGATTGCTGCAGGACGGCACTGCTATTGGTGATGGGCTTTCAACAAGTGTTGACAGGCTCCGCAGCAGCAAATCAAAAAGCAAAGTGGTGATATTGCTTACCGATGGAGAAAATAATGGCGGCTTGATTGGGCCTGACAATGCAAAAGAAATTGCAAAGGCATTTGGAATAAAAGTATATACTATTGGAGTGGGAACAGAAGGCTATGCACCATTTCCGCAGGCCACTCCATTGGGTACCACAGTGCAGCAACAAAAAGTAACCATTGACGAAAAACTGTTAACTGCTATTGCCAATGAAACAGGCGGAAAATATTTCAGGGCTAAGGACAATACAAGCCTCGAAAATATTTATAAGGATATTGATAACCTTGAAAAGTCTAAAGTGGAGATTGCTTCACTTACCAGGTACACAGAAAAGTTTTTTCCATTTGTGATGATAGCCCTTGGATTATTATTACTCGAAGCTGTACTTAAGTTTATGGTACTTCGAAAATTTCCATAATCATATATTCATTACATCTCTTTATTTAATTGTACTCAAGTGTTCTGCTCAGGGCGATAATAAACTTTACTATCTTGCAACTAATGAAGGCAACAGTGTATAAAAGCACCGGTAGTTGGTACATACTCCAGGATGAAGCTGGTGAAATTTTTAACGGACGTATAAAAGGCAAACTAAAAATTGATGGTATCACTTCCACCAACCCTGTCGCAGTGGGTGATGTGGTAACGGTAGAGGAAGAAAATGAAATTGAAAATACTGTTACCATTACAGCTATCGATGAAAGAAAAAATTATATTACCCGTATTTCACCTCATAATAAAAACCAGCATCATATTATTGCTGCCAATCTTGATCAGTCTTTGTTATTTGCTACATTGAAAGAACCCAAAACCTCTACCGGGTTTATCGATCGGTTCTTAATTACTTCTGAGGCATATCATATTTCTTCCATCATTGTTTTTAATAAAACAGATTTGTACAAAAAGAGGGAGCAGGAAAAATTTATTGAGATAAAAGAAATGTATGAGGCCGTTGGTTATAAAGTAATGGGTATGAGTATAGAAAAAAATGAGGGTGTGGAAGAAGTAAAAGCAGTATTAAAAGATAAAACCACATTACTGAGTGGGCATTCAGGAGTAGGCAAGTCTTCTTTTATTAATAAGGTTTTTCCTGAATTGCAATTGCGTACGCAGGATGTAAGCGGATGGAGTGGGAAAGGCCTGCATACCACCACCTTCGCCGAAATGTTCAATTTGTCTCCCGATGGTAATCGGGATGGCGGAAGAGTAATAGATACACCGGGTATAAGAGAATTGGGTTTAGTAGATATTTCAAAACAGGAGTTGAGTCACTACTTTCCTGAAATGCAACTGCTGATAAATGATTGCCAGTTCAATAACTGCCTTCATATAAACGAGCCCGGCTGTGCTGTAAAATCAGCAGTTCAGCAAGGCAATATTCACCTTGAACGCTACATAAGCTATTGTAACATTCTTGATAAGATAGAAGAAAAGAAATGGTGACCTTATGCCTTGTGCATTGCAAAAATAACTGTCGAAATGATTCGTGTTATTTATAGCAAAAATCAATAAGCCCTTCTTTCTAAGAAATGAGCCAGTTCAAGCACTGCATTATTTTCCTGGTGCAAATTCTTTTTGTGTTGCGGAAAAATTGATACACCATTAAAGATGTTGTATTGCAACGTCAATAGTTGATTCTTATAATGAAAGTCCCAGTCGAGGCTTTCAGCATCATCAACCTGGTTTAAAAAACGCACCTGCAGCTCTGTAGAGAGTGTATCTGCAATCGCATAAAATTTTGAGATTCCACAGTTATCGTCGATAACTGCAACGGTGTTTCCGTGAGGTGTTTTCAAGTGGTAGCACATAGTATCGGAGATTTAATAATTACGGATTAAAACAGCCATCCCACACTAGCCAATCTTTGCTTAGTTGCTTCTGAATTTGGCCTTCTTGGCCGCCTTCATCGTCTCTTTGTCATCGCCAGCCAATATTTTTTCTGCACCCACATTTCTTCCATCAGTAGGGCAACCTTTTTTTTCGCTCTTTTTATTTTTAAATATAGAGCAGGAACCCAGCAACGATATACAAACAACAGTTACTAATATTTTTTTCATGTTTCAAAAATAATATTTTTCTCAATACCGCTTTGTCTATTTCTCCTCTTTGAACCAGCTGCTGTACATCAAATAGTTATTAGCAATCCGGTTTATTTCGCCATTTATTAGTTCCTGGCTTATGCTTTTTACTTTCTTTGCCGGCACTCCGGCATAAATACTGCCGGCTTCCACCACTGTATTTTCCAGCACTACTGCACCTGCAGCGATGATGGAATTACTTCCAATTTGGGCGTTGTCCATAACTATGGCACCCATGCCAACCAGTACATTATCAGCTATAACGCATCCATGTACGATTGCATTGTGTCCGATGCTTACATTATTTCCAATAATGGCCTTAGTTTTCTCATAAGTACAGTGAATAACAGCTCCGTCCTGCACATTTACCTTGTCGCCCATGCGTATGCTGTTAACATCTCCCCGTATTACGGCATTGAACCATACACTGCAGTCATTGCCCATTATTACATCACCAACAATGGTGGCATTAGGCGCTACAAAACAATTGTCGCCCATTTGCGGCAACACACCTTTTACTGGAAGAATTACTGGCATAGTTGTTTAATTTTTTGTGTACCGAACAGTTGAATTACTCTTGAACTTCATTGGCGTCGCACTCTTGTACATTTTTTCTTTATTCAGCAAGATTCCTCAAATATCCATCATTCCCTCCGAAATTTGCAACCATGAACAATCGCCAGTTATTTTTAAATCATGTAGGGCAAACATCACCTGCACCTTTAGCCTTAGAAATAGTAAAAGCAAAAGGGAGTACCCTCATTGATGTAAATGGGAAGGCATATATTGACTTGATTGGCGGTATCAGTGTTTGTAATGTTGGCCATTGCCATCCCAAAGTGGTGGAAGCAGTAAAGCAACAGGCAGAACAATACATGCACATCATGGTATATGGAGAGTTAGTAGAAACACCGCAAGTAGCCTACGCAAAAAAATTGACTGAACATTTACCTGCATCGCTCAACTCAGTTTTTTATACCGCCAGCGGCAGCGAAGCCACAGAAGGCGCTATGAAATTAGCCAAACGTTACACCGGACGTACACAAATTGTTTCTTTTAAAAACAGTTATCATGGCAGCACACAAGGGGCATTAAGTATAATGGGTGATGAATACTGGCGCAATGCATTTCGTCCTTTGCTGCCTGGCATTGTGCAACTCAATTATAATTCTTTTAATGATTTACAGTTCATCACCAAAGAAACTGCTTGTGTAATTGCAGAGACTGTACAGGCAGAAGCAGGTGTATTGGTTCCTCAAAACGGTTGGTTAAAAGCATTACGCAATCGTTGCAACGAAACAGGAACGTTGTTAGTATTGGATGAAATACAATGTGCCTTTGGCCGCAACGGAACTTTATTTGCCTTTGAACAGTTCGATGTAATTCCTGATATTTTATTGTTAGGAAAAGCATTTGGGGGCGGTATGCCATTGGGTGCTTTTGTTGCTGATAAAAAAATAATGGACAGCCTTACTCATGACCCTGTGCTTGGACACATTAATACATTTGGTGGACATCCAGTTAGTTGCGCTGCTGGTTTGGCAGCATTCAATGTATTACTGGACGAAAAATTAATTGATGGTGTAAAGGAAAAAGAACAACTTCTTCTTTCATTGCTAAAACACCCAGCCATCAAAGCGATAAGAAGTTGTGGGCTGATGATGGCAGTTGAGTTTGATAGTTTTGAGACAAACAAAAAAATCATCGATTTATTAATAGAACAAGGTGTATTTACTGACTGGTTTCTATTTGCATCCAGTTGTTTAAGAATAGTACCTCCATTAACCATCAGCAGTGAAGAAATTAAAACTGTTTCTGCTAAGCTTACTTCCGTACTGAACGTTTCTATATAATTTTTCAAAAAAAATTTTGCTGGATCATTTTTCTTTATTTACTTTGAATTTCAAAGTGCTTTTATGATTGAACAAAAACAATCCCTCGAAGATCTTCAGCATATCAAAAAAATGATGGAAAGAAGCAGCCGCTTTATCAGCCTTAGTGGGCTTAGTGGGATTGCTGCCGGGGTGTGTGCTCTCATTGGTGCATGGCTGGCTTATGATTATGTAATGGGAACCAAAGACCTGTTGATTGATCATAACCTTGGTTTGGCACAGGCTGCCGATAATGATTATGGCATTATCCTGAATACATGGCTTTTCTGGATTGCTGCAGGTACTTTTGCAGCAGCACTGACCAGTGCCTTTATTTTTACCTGGATAAAAAGTAAAAAGCAGGGTATACCGCTTTGGGGTAGCAGCGCCATGAGATTACTTGTAAATGTAAGCATACCACTTATTGCAGGTGGTATTTTTCTTTTCAAGCTTATTCACTTTGGTACATTCGGGTTAATAGCTCCTGGCTGTTTGATTTTTTACGGTCTTGCACTTATTAATGCAGGCAAATATACTTTAGAGGAAGTGCGCTGGCTTGGCTGTAGCCAATTGCTGTTAGGTATCATAAACCTTGGCTTTGTTGGTTACGGAATTTATTTTTGGGCAATTGGCTTTGGTGTATTGCATATTGTGTATGGAGTGTATATGTGGTATAAATACGAGAGAGTGGAAACAGAATAATGTGCGTAAGATTTAACAGGAACTGATGACTTTAATAAAAGATCTAAATAAAATTTTCGACAGTCGTGTAAGACTGGGAATCATGAGTGCACTTATGGTAAACGAATCTGTGAGTTATAATGAATTAAAAGAGCTGCTTGATATAACAGACGGCAACCTGGCAAGCCATTTGAAAGCGCTGGAGGAAAATGGTACAATCAAAGTGCAGAAGGGTTTTGTAGGCAGAAAAACCAATACTACTTATTCAGTTACAAAAGCAGGTGAAAAAATCTTCAAAGCACACATTGCGGCATTGGAAGAAATGATTAAATCAACAAAGTAATTTTTTTTGTACATATACTTTGAAATTCAAAGTACTTTTAATAAAATTAAAACTAAAAAAATGGAAACACAACCATCCCTCAGTTTCTGGCAAAAGAACAAGCTTATCATTAAGTCCTTCTTTATTGGCTTTCTTATTCTGGTGTTGCTCATTCCTACATTTCTTATTATGGCCCTTGTAAACGACAGGGAAGGCAGGAGAAGAGAAGTGGTATCTGAGGTAAGCAGCAAGTGGGCAGGCAGTCAAACTGTTACCGGGCCTTTCCTTGCTATTCCATATTACCAGGAAGTAAAAGGGGCCAACAATGTTGTTACAACTGAAAAAAAATATTTGTACCTGCTGCCGGAGGAACTAAGCATTAATGGAAAAATTTTTCCCACTATAAAACACCGTAGCATTTTCCAGGTACCGGTGTACAACAGCAACCTGGCTGTTACAGGTAAGTTTAAAATTGCCAAACCAGATAAACTTCCGGTTGCAATTACACTGCTGCATTTTGATGAATCAGTTATGTGTATGGGCATCAGCGATTTTAAGGGCATCGGTGAAAGCCTGCAGATGAAATGGAATGACAGTATAAGCAATTTTGAAACTGGCGTTCCTGCTATTGAATGGTTGGGCGAAGGAATAAGTAACCAGTTAAAACTATCAGCTGAAGAAATAGTAAGCGGTAACAATAGTTTTAATATTAATCTTTCATTAAAAGGAAGCGAAAGACTGTATGTAACACCATTTGGGAATAATACCAAAGTGCATATTGAAAGTGGCTGGAAGAATCCTGCATTCGATGGCAAATATTTACCAGATACAAGTGTTGTAAGTGAAAAAGGATTTACTGCTGATTGGAGAATACTCCACTACAATCGTAGCTATCCACAGTATTTTACCAGCATCACAAATAATTATGTAATTACAGAAAGTGCTTTTGGAATAAATCTGCTGCAACCCGTAGATGCTTACGGACAAACAATGCGTAGTGTAAAATATGCAGTACTGATAATAGCGCTTACCTTTTTCGTGTATTTCTTTTTGGAAATTTATTATCGTCGTAGTGTGCATCCGTTGCAATATGTATTGATTGGTTTTGCATTGGTTATTTTTTATACGCTGCTGCTTTCTATTTCAGAATACATAGTATTTGGCTGGGCTTACCTTTCAGCTTCGCTTGCTACTGTTGTGCTTATAAGCTGGTACACTAAAAGCATTTTTAAGAACTGGTCCATTGTGTTGCTGTTTGCATTTATTCTTTCGCTGTTGTATCTCTTTATTTATGTTATCATCCAGTTGCAGGATAATGCGTTATTGTTTGGAAGTATTGGCTTGTTTGTATTGCTGGCAATAATCATGTACTTCAGCCGAAAGGTAAACTGGGGTAATGAAGAAAAGCTAAACGAAAAAAATTTAACTGATAATAATTAGGAAAATGAAATCATTCATCAGAAGATCTGGCAGTTTCGGTGTGGCATCATTAATAAGTTTATCGGTGTGGGTTGTTGCGAATATTATAAATGTAGTACTGGTGATGCTTACAACGGGCTTTACGTCAGGCAATGATATTTTTGCAGAAGCCTTTGGTTTTGTGCTTCTCTTTTCTGCTGCATTCTCTTTGCCAGGCATCATTATTTTTTGGATAGTGTTCCTTGCAAATTACCGCAGTAAGAATTTGTTTACTGTGCTTTTGGTAACAGCATTTATTACATCTGCTTTATCAGTGCTGCTGCTGATGATTTGGATTGGCAGCAGTGATATATACACTGCCGGGATATTTGCATCCGCTGTTGTATCGGCACTGGCAGCAGTGATAATTCATGTGAATGCATTTAATGAAATTGTTGAAACGCAAAACGAAGAAGAACCATGTATAGAGTCATTGTGAAATTACGTTCGGCTGTGCTGGTTTTCTTAACACACAGTATTGCATTGCCCATATTAAAAGTGGTACGAAAACCGCAGGTGTTTCCATACAACAGGCAACAATTACTTCAAATGCAAGAAGGAACATTGGGTAAGGCGTTAATAAAAATGCTTGATGCAAATAATCTGCAGCTGCTGCCTTACTATGCCAAGCATGATATCAAGCATATTTTACTTGGGTATGATACAACAGATAAAGGGGAGGTATGTCTGCAATGTTTCATGCTTGGTAACAGGCATATTTCGTTCCCGGTTTTTATTACTGTAGTGTTTGGATTTATAGCAGTGCCGGAGCATTGGAGTAGTTTTATTAAAGCATATAAAAGAGGCAGGCAAAGCAATGCGATTGATGGATGGAAATGGTTTGAAATATTGCAGGAGCCTGTGGAGGTATTGCAGCAAAAAATTTATTCTTCATCAAATTAATTCCTTTAGTAAACAACCGGTGTGATTAATAAAGTACACTATGAAACAGAAAAATACTTTCATACATGCAGCAGGCGGCATTGGCCATGCGTTTCGTAAAGAAGCCAACTTCAGGATACATGTGGTGATACTGGCGCTGGTGATTGCTTTGGGGGTGGTGTTGCAAATCAGCGCCATAGAATGGCTGTTTGTCGCTGGCTGCAGTATGCTTGTATTGTCAATGGAGTTAATAAACACTGCCATTGAAAATGTTTGCAACCTTATTTCAAGAGACTATCATCCTTTAATAAAAATTATTAAAGATGTGTCTGCAGCTGCAGTGTTGCTGAGTGCTGTTGGCAGTATCATCACTGGCATTATCATTTTTCTGCCCAGGCTTATTCACAGTATAAAATTGGGGTTATGATTAAAATATCAATTGCTGAAAAAATCATATTTGGTTTTTTACTTTTTGTAGCAGCCATGCTGCTCATGCGTATCATATATACGGGTAGTGCCGGGTATATTTTTTTAGTATGGAACTTATTCCTGGCATGGATACCTTTTCAACTGGGGATGTTTATTTCCTCATCGGCGAAGTATAATAAGTGGTGGAAATGTTTTTTGCTTGCTGCATGGCTTTTATTTTTTCCCAATGCACTCTACATAGTAACCGACCTGATGCACCTGGGTGAAACCAATAGCAGTGCACCTATTTGGTTTGATGCTATATTATTATTTACATCCTCTATTACCGGCCTTATCATGGCTTTTATTTCATTGTACCAGGTAGAACAGTTTTTAAAAAACAATATAAAAGCAAGGCATATAAATATACTGTTAGTGGCTATTTTATTCCTGGGCTCTTTTGGTGTGTATATAGGGCGTTTTTTAAGATGGAACAGTTGGGATATTGTTTCAAACCCGGTTTCATTATTGATAGAAGTAGCAGTAAGATTTGCTTATCCTGTTGTGCATTATCGTGCCTGGACGGTAACATTGCTTCTCACTTGCCTCTTTAGTTTATTATATTTTGCAGCAAGACGATTGCCTCAGCTATTGCAGCCAAAAAAAATAGGGGAGTAATAAAAAACACAGCATTTGCTGTGTTTTTTATTACAAATTGAATAAGTAAAATTAAAAATCAAGACCGAGACTGAAATACCAGATTGGTTTTCCTCTAAATATGCCATTCATTTCCCATGCTGCATCCAGCTTCAAGAAATATCCTAACAAAACACTTCTGGCACCAAATCCATATCCACCGGCAAGCGGGCCAATACCACCAACTCTTTTTGCCACCTGCACCGGCGGAAAACCGTAAATGCTTGTTGGTCTTTTAATGCCTTTGTAAGAACCATCCCAGGCTGTTCCTAAATCGATAAACTGTACCAGTTGAAAATTGCGTACAAATGCATTGTTGATAGGACGGTTAAAAAATGTTGTCCATACAGGAAGTCGAAGTTCGCTGTTGAGTGTAACAGCGTTGTTGCCGTTGGCTACGTTTTGTGTAAACCCACGCAGGTTGCCTACCAAAGTTTGAAAAGCATATTCAACATTAGGTGCTGGTTTATTATTACTGTTGAAGTAGCGGTTATTGTCGTTGCCGCCAAACATCAGCCATCCATCAGCACCACCAACATAGTAAACAGTTTTTTGATTGCCCCAGCTAAAATCACCACCGGCACGGCCAGCCCAAATAAAGTTTCGGTAAATGGGATAGTAATAACGTACATCAAAGCCCCAGTTAAAGTTGTATTTGCCGTTATTATTTTTCTCTTTGCTTATATCTGTGTTCCAGTCAAAGAAAATTTTATAGCGAAGGCCATTCCATATATTTTGCGTAGGGTTGAGGGTGTTGTCGTAAACATATTCTGCATGGGTTACTGCAAATCTTGTTTGAAAAGACGGAAAGGTTACAGAGTTCTGGTCGAATATATTGTTATAGATAACATTATTTTCATTGCGAATGCCAAATGATAAACCAATCCTTTTTGATCTGTCAAAAGGATAAGCAATGTTAGCCATATAAAAATTGGTAATGATCTTTCCTGGGATGGTATTGCCAGCATTATCAACAAAACCAACTTCCTGTTTATTCCTGTAATAGGTGAGCCCCCAATCAAAACGGCGTTTAAAATTTTCGTATCCAAATAACCATTCGTTATCATTGAGATCGGTTCCAATTTTAAAACCACCAAATATTCTTACGTCTTCCATCAGTTCAGATGTGCCTAATCTTATCAACCCGTTGAGTGGTGTGCTGGAACCGATATAAACAGGGCCTTGCCCGCCAGCGTAAGTTTGATAACGGTTAAATAAAAATGAATTGGAAAAAGTTACACCGCCATAGTCGGCGCCAAACTTTACCGGTTTATAAGGATATAGTTTTGCAGCTTTAAGCGGATCGTATTTGTATGTATCTGTTGCTTCTACAATTTTTCCCTGCATGCTGCTGTCTTTCTTTTCATCCTCAAATTCATTTTGAAAAATATCACTGCCAATTTTTGTGCTGTCCTCAGTTACTGGCTTATCATACTTACCGGCATTTTCTTCAAAAATCCTGTCGTTCATTATTACCCTTTTCATATATGTGGTGGGAGGCACTGTTATGTTACGGCGGCGAAGGGTGTTTTCATCTATCTTAAGTTTATACACTGTTTTCTCATCACTCTGTCTTGTTACTTCTGTCACCTGTTGATTATCGCCAGCCACCCTTGTTTCTGCAAGGTTGGTTTCGTAGTTTGTAAGTGGAAATGTGTAGGTGGAATCGTTTGACATTGCAACTACTGCCACAGAGTCAACTTCTTTTTTTCTCCATGCTTTTAATGTGCTGTCAATTTCTTTTTGTGGAGGGTTGCGTAAAATTTCATCGCCTATTATAACTAGTGTATCAAGCCCGGCAGCCCTGGTGGTAAAAAAACCTGCATAACGGTTGGCCACACCGTTTTCATCACTTACAAAAGTGAAGTGGTTTACATTGTATGGCATTGGATAGCGGGCATTGCCATATTTAAGATTGCTTAACTGTGTTATTTGATTAAGTTCTGCTTTAGCGCTTGCATTGGCCACAAAGAAAATATTATAGCGTTGGTGGCTTGGTATGGATGTATCTCCGCCTCTTGCGTCTGCCGAAGGCCGGTTGCTGGAAAAAATAATACCTGTTTTGCCAGGGAATGAAACAAAGGAAGGATCAAGGTCAGCATATACATCATCTGTTATCTGTTGCACTTTTTCATTTTCCAGGTTCAAAGTAAAGATATCAGAATGCCCGTTTTTGGTAGCGCTTAGTAATAACGTACGGCTGTCGAGCATGTACTTTACATCCTGCACCTGCTGAAACTGATCGGTTAAATCAAGCTTTGGATATTTTATCCTTGTTACCAAATCATACACAAATAATTTTAATCTTCCTTCTTCACTATACACCACTGTTATCCTTGTGCCTTTGGGATCCCATGCCAGTAAGGGGTAATCCGGGTTTACTTCATTGCGGTAACTGCGGATGCCGTATTTAAGCAAAATATATTGTTCATAGTCTTCGTACAATTTTACTTTTACCAATCCTTTTTTGTACTCCACCAGTACATAAGAATTATTCTTTTTATTGGGGTTTACATTAATGCGGTAGTAATCATGGCGCTGATCTACATCAAAGCTTTCAATCTGCTGGCCTTTGGGATAAGCCCTTCTTTTCCTGATATCTGATTCATACTTTTCTTCCTGGTATTCCATAAACTGTGCAAGCAGGTCTTTAAACTTCATCTTGCACACCTGCATACTTGCCCTATTGAGGTTTTTATACACACGGGCCAGGTAAAGGAAATAAGTAACATTTTCTTTCTTGTATTTTTCTTCAATATAATACCAGAATGCATGGCCTGCAAGGCGTGGATTAGCAAAGGCAAAGGAGTAAAACCTCTTGTATTTGCCACTCAATATTTCACCTTTTAATTCATCATCTAATTGTGTATTCCAGTTTTCTGCAGCAAAATCAACGTATCCATCTGTAAGCCATACTGGCAAATCAAGCAATGCCTGGTTGCCTGCAAATTCACCCAGGTCTTCACCAAATAAAATGTTATCCGTAATAATCCTTGCTATGCCCTGGCGTATTTGCCTGCGCAGGTGTGCATGGTCGCCATTGAAATATACTATCATTTTATTGTTTACAAACTTGGTGGTGCCGCTGGTGTTTTGCCAGTCAATATCTATTCCAATATTGCTTTGCTGCATATCGCCATACTCATTATATACCACAATATTGGCACGGCGCTGCAGGCTATATTCTGTAAACTCTTCTATCTGGGGCAGTTCTTCTTCGGCCACCTGCATCACAAACTTGGCAAGTTCCTGCCCATTTTGATTAAAGAAAGTATTGAAGTTTTTACTTTGGTAATATTGCCATTTGAATTTTTTATACTGCACCCTGTTTTTTCCAAACTTTACATTTTCCAGTACTTGTGCATACAGGGCCGGGGTGCAGATAAAACCGAGAGCGGTTATAAAAAGAAGCCTGCTAAACTTAACCATACTAATTTTGCCTTTTGTAATATTAAAATTAGGCTATTACAGCCAGCCGTAAAAATATCCCTTTATTGTCAAAATAATTGTTACATGTTCACTCTCAAAAGTTTTGTATTCAGTCCTATACAGGAAAATACTTACGTACTGTATAATGAAACCAAAGGTTGCTTAATAATCGACCCCGGCTGTTATTTTGATGGCGAAAAAGACCGGTTGCAATCTTTTATTGGAAAGAGTGGGCTTAAACCAGAAAAGCTGCTTAACACCCACTGCCATCTTGATCATGTATTTGGTAACAAATTCATTCACGAAAAATATGGATTGACATTGCACCTGCATGAAAGGGAAATGAAAGTGCTGGAGTTTGCCCTGGCAAGTGGTTTGATGTGGAATATGCCTTTTGATAATTACCAGGGCGAATTTATTTTATTGAAAGAAGGCGATACGATTACATTAGGCGAAGATGAATTGAAAGTGATTGAGGCACCGGGTCATTCACCAGGGCATGTTTGTTTTTATTGTGAAAAACAAAACTTTATTATTGGTGGAGATGTATTGTTCCAGAGAAGTATTGGAAGAACAGATTTGCCGGGAGGCAATTATGATACGCTCATTAAAAGTATCCGTGAAAAATTATTTGTATTGCCTGATGAAACAAAAGTTTATTCCGGGCATGGGGAGATGACTACGATAGGAGAAGAAAAAATAGGAAATCCGTTTTTGAGTTGATTTATTTTGCATTCGTGTGCCACGAACGCAGGCGAAG
>CAZBTD010000064.1:0-19378 GCA_964494815.1 uncultured Ferruginibacter sp.
GTTGATGAAGCAGAAGTAACCACTGAAGCTTCTTTCACTAATGATTTAGGTGCCGATAGCCTCGACACCGTTGAACTTATCATGGAATTTGAAAAAGAGTTTAACATCTCCATTCCTGATGAACAGGCTGAAACCATCACTACTGTTGGTCAGGCAGTTACTTATTTAGAAGAACACGCCAAGTAATCTTCATCTGTTTTTAATCACCGCAGGCAAATCGTATGGAATTAAAGAGGGTCGTTGTTACCGGGTTGGGAGCCATTACACCTTTGGGCAAATCTGTTAGTGAATACTGGCAGGGATTGGCCGCTGGCGTTAATGGCTGTGACTTTATAAAGCAATTTGACGCTTCCAAGTTCAAAACACGGTTTGCCTGTGAGGTTAAAGACTTTGACCCCACTGCTTATCTCGACAAAAAGGAAGCCCGTAAAATTGACCGCTTTACCCAGTTTGCATTAATAGCCAGCGATGAGGCGGTAAAAGATGCAGGCATTAATAAAGACAATGTTGATGTAGACAGAGTGGGTGTAATATTTGCCAGCGGTATCGGTGGCCTTATCACTTTTCAGGAAGAGGTTACTAATTACGCCACAGGCGATGGCACACCAAGGTTCAATCCTTTCTTTATTCCCAAAATGATTTTGGATATTGCTTCCGGCCATATTTCTATGAAGCATGGTTTCCGTGGGCCAAACTATGCAGTAGTAAGTGCCTGCGCTTCTTCCACCAACGCCATCATTGATGCGTTTGATACAATTCGCCTTGGTAAGGCAGATGTGATTGTTACAGGTGGAAGCGAAGCGGTGGTAAGTGCTGCTGGCGTGGGTGGTTTTAATGCCATGAAAGCATTGAGTGAAAGAAATGATTCACCACAATCTGCCAGCCGTCCATTTGATAAGGACAGGGATGGTTTTGTTATGGGGGAGGGAGCAGGTGCGGTTATTTTAGAAAGTCTTGAACATGCATTGGCAAGGGGTGCAAAAATTTATTGCGAAATAGCAGGCGGTGGCGCTACAGCCGATGCACACCATATTACAGCGCCGCATCCTGAAGGGCTGGGTGCACAGAATGTGATGAAGGCTGCATTGAAAGATGCTGGTATGAAACCTGAAGACATCGCATATATCAATGTACATGGTACATCAACCCCTCTTGGTGATATTGCTGAAACCAAAGCCATACTAAATGTATTTGGCAACCATGCCTACAATCTTAATATCAGCTCTACTAAAAGTATGACAGGACACTGTCTTGGTGCCGCAGGTGCTTTGGAAGCGCTGGCATGTATCATGGCTGTTACAAAAGACATTATTCCGCCTACCATCAATCATTTTACTGACGACCCCGAACTTGATCCCAAGCTAAACTTCACTTTTAATAAATCACAACAGCGTACAGTAAACGCAGCCTTGAGCAATACATTTGGTTTTGGCGGGCATAATGCCAGTGTGATAGTAAAGAAGTATAAAGCATAAATTCCCCCATCATTTTACCGGTAATAAATTTGTAGTACTGCCCTGTTAATCGGTGTTGCTATTAGTGTTTTTCTGATATAATTGCATTAATTTCGATTAACCAACATTCAATCTGTTTGCAGCTTCTCAAAAACATTTTTAAAGAGGATTCCAAAAAAAAGGAGTTCAGAAACCAGCTCACTAATGTAATTGGTTTTACACCAGGTGAGCTTGATCTTTATATTACTGCACTCAGTCACCGGTCTGTAAGGGAAGGTGCTGATGAGAATAATGAGCGGCTGGAATTTTTGGGCGATGCTGTGTTGAGTTCGATAGTGGCGCATTATCTTTTTAAAAAATATCCTTACAAAGGCGAAGGTTTTTTAACAGAGATGCGTAGTAAGATGGTGAATCGCCAACAACTGAACGATATCGGGATTAAAATGGGATTGAAGAAGATTACTATCTACAATAAACATGATAATTCTCTCAAAATTTCTCAAATTTTCGGCAATACTTTAGAAGCATTAATTGGAGCAGTTTATCTTGATAAAGGATATAAGAAAACACAAAAGTGGGTAGAGAAGTATATCATATCTACACATATGTTTATTGATGACCTTGAAACTATTGAGATCAATATTAAAAATAAACTATACGGCTGGGCCAATAAAAATGGCAAGGCGCTGGAGTTTGAGACATTGGGAGAAAAGTTTGAAAACGGCAGAAGGTTGTTTACTATCGGTGCTACTGTAGATGGCGAATTGATTGCAGAGGGAAAGGGATATAATAAAAAAGATGCCAGCCAGATAGCGGCGCAATTGGCGGTTGAAAAACTAGGACTTTAAATAACGTCTCTCGTTGCTTGTTGAACCGTTTCTCGTTCTTAAATATTTAAACTGTATTTGTTTCATCAGAAGTCTGAATTAGAAAAACGAGAAACGGCAAACGAATAACAAGAAACGAGAAACGCTGCTTTAAAAAGAAACAATGAAATTCGGAATATTAGGCAGTGGAAGCTGGGGCACAGCGATTGCAAAAATTTTAACGGACAACGGCAACACGATTTACTGGTGGAATCGTAATGAAAAAACCATTCAGCATATAAGGGCACGCAGGAACAATCCTCATTACTTAAGCCATGCATATTTTGATACAAACAAACTAAAACTTACTACTGATGTTGCAGAAGTAATTACCAATTCAGACTGTATTGTTATTGCTGTTCCATCTGCGTATGTTACCAGCACATTGCAGGCATTGGATAAAAATATTTTTGATGGGAAAAAAATCATCAGCGCTGTAAAAGGAATATTACCTGATCAGAATGTGCTGCTGAATGATTATTTAAAAATTGAATTTGCTTTTCCTGTTCAAAGTTATTTTGCACTGCTGGGCCCATGCCATGCAGAAGAAGTGGCTGCAGAAAAATTATCTTACCTCACTTTTTCGGGAATGGATGAAACCATGACGAAAGAAATATCCAATCATTTCAAAACACCTTACATCAATACTATTATTAATAGCGATATTTATGGTGTGCAGTATGCGGCGGTACTCAAAAATATTTATGCGCTTGGCTCTGGCATTGCCCACGGACTTGACTACGGCGATAATTTTTTAAGCGTATTGATTGCCAACAGTGCTGATGAAATGGCAAGTTTTTTACGCAACCTGGGAGTGCAAAATATACAGGTAGGCACCATTGATCATTTAAAGCATGTGCAGCAAAAATCGCAAACCAATTATGCTGCTTCAGTTTACCTGGGTGATTTGCTGGTTACCTGTTATTCGCTCTACAGCCGCAACCGTACTTTTGGCAATATGATTGGCAAAGGTTATTCGGTAAAAGCAGCCCAAATAGAAATGAGCATGGTAGCGGAGGGCTATAATGCTAGCAAGTGTATGCATCTTATCAATCAAAAAATAAAATCGGACATGCCCATCGCTGAAACGGTATATAAGATTTTGTGGGAAGGTTTGCCAGCAGTGGAAGGGTTTGAGAGGATTGAACAAACACTGGAATAAGTGCTGTTTAGAAGAACAAATCTGCAGCAATACCATCTGCAAATAATTTTCCTTCATCAGTTAAAATAAGATGGGGATTTTCAAATACAAGCTTGCGGCTGTTCAAATATTTTTTACCTGCAGATATTATTTTATCGCTGAATTCTTTTCCAAAATCAACTGAAATCTTTTCAATATTCAATCCTTCCATTATCCTTAACGATGTCATAATATATTCATTCAGCTTTTGTGTGGTTGTAAGTTTTTCTTCTTCAAATGGAATAATATTTTTTTTCAAAGATTGGATGTATAAATTGTTATTGGAAACATTCCATCTTCTGCTGAAGCCGTCAAATGAATGTGCCGAAGGCCCAAAGCCATAATATTTTTTTCTTTGCCAATAACTGCTGTTGTGCCGGCTCCGCATGCCTGGAAGAGCATAATTACTGATTTCATAATGTTCATAGCCGGCAGTACGCATCCATTGCATTAGTAATAAAAATTGTTCTGATTGTTTATCCGTATCTACATTTTTTCTTTTGTGCAGTGCAATCATTTTTGACAAAGCTGTTTTGGGTTCCACTGTTAAAGCATAACAGGAAATATGCGGCACTTTTTTTTCAAAAACAATCTCTGCATTTCTTTTCCATTTGTCATTGGTCAATAATGGCGAACCATAAATCAGGTCAATAGAAAAATTAGTGAAGCCTGCTTCTTTTATTTCATCAATACATTGCAATGAGTCGGCCGCCCTGTGTGCCCTGTTCATCCACACCAGCTCATCCTCATCAAATGATTGTATGCCCATGCTCAGCCTGTTGATGCCTGCGGATTTCCATGCTAAAAGCGTATTATTATTTACATCGTCAGGGTTAGCTTCCAAAGTAATTTCAGCACTTTTTGAAATTGAAAACTTTTTGTGCAGGGCTTCAAATATCCTGTCTAAATCATTTGCCGAAAGTAAACTTGGTGTGCCACCGCCAAAATAAACTGTTTCTATTGTTTCATCTTTACCGTCATTAAATAAGTTGGTAATGTTAATCTCGTTTATTAAAGCAATAATAAAATCGTCTTTGTACTTTAAAGAAGTGGCGAAATGAAAATTACAGTAATTACATGCCTGCTTGCAAAATGGAATATGTATATATATGCCTGACAAAGATTTTGGTTTGCAATTTTTAGATGGTAGTTTTGAAATCCCTCATGGCAAACAAACGGAAAAAGTTTTTCTTACTTCTTGGCACAACCATTTTTTTTATTGGTTGTTTCCGGCTGCCGGTGTTTAGCCAGTTTACTGATAAGCTGCCACACAAGTTAGTTGTGCAGTATGTTGACAAAGATAGCTCCTTTAATGGTGAGGGTTTGCAGTTGAAAAAGGAATTTGAAAGCCAAATACTTTGTGTCGAATACCTCAGCAGGCTCCCTGCTCAATTGCAAATGCAAGGTTACATTGCAGCATCGATTGATTCTACAGGACTAGACTCTGCATATACTTTTATAAAGTTATACCTTGGACAACAGCAAAAATGGGTGCAGCTTTCAGCAGACAGTATTGAAAAAAGAGCATTGGATGCCAGCGGCTATTTTGCCAATAACTTCAGTAATAAAGCAATTGATTTTGCCCAGGTGCAATTATTAAAGGAACGCATGCTGGGTTATTATGAAAATAATGGTTATCCGTTTGCATCAGTTTATTTAGACAGCATTCGCATGAATACTGCAGGTATGCAAGCTGCTATAAAAGTAAAAACCGGTCCCTTGTACCAGGTGGACAGCATAAGGGTATTTGGTAAAGTAAAAATCTCCAATTATTTCCTGCAGCGTTACCTCAGTATCAGTAATAAAAGCATTTACAGCAAAGAAAAAATTGAACAGGTTGGTAAGCGCTTGCTTGAATTGCCTTTTGTACAGGAGCTGCAACCATCCGATGTAACAATGCTTGGCACTGGATCCGTATTAAATCTTTACCTGCAACCTAAACGCAGCAGCCAGGTAAATTTTTTAATTGGCTTTTTGCCAGCTAATAACCAAACAGGAAAACTTCAACTCACTGGCGATGTAAACCTGAATTTAAAAAATGCATTAGGCAGTGCTGAAACAATTATCCTCAACTGGCAGCAATTGCAATTGAAGTCTCCCAGGCTTACAATTGGTTACCAGCAACCATATATTTTCCGTTCATCTTTTGGTGTCGATTTTTCTTTTGAACTATTTAAAAAAGACACTACCTTTTTGCAGCTGAACACACTTTTTGGAATACAGTATGTATTATCAGAAAACCAGTCTGGTAAACTTTTTATTCAACAACAAAAAACAACACTTCTTGCCGCTGGTGTGGATACAAATTTGATAAGGGCCACCAAAAAGCTTCCTCCTAATATTGATGTAAATGCCGTAAGTGTGGGAATTGATTATGAATGGAAAAATACCAACTATCGTTACAATCCCCGTTCTGGCAACGAAATAAAACTTACCACCACCACTGGTATTAAAACTATCAGTAAAAGCGATGATATCATCAATCTTAAAGAGCCGGGATTTAATTACAGCAGTTTGTACGATTCACTAAAATTGAAAACATACCAGTTAAGGGTTAAATTAAATGCGGCGCATTATTTTCCAGCTGGCAAAAGAAGCACACTCAAATTGCAGGCAAACGCAGGCCTGTTTTTCAGCCCCAATATTTTCAGGAATGAACTTTTTCAAATTGGTGGGTATAAATTATTAAGAGGCTTTGATGAGGAAAGTATTTATGCAACCCAGTTTGCAGTGATTACCGCTGAGTACCGTTACCTGCTTGGGCTCAATTCTTATATGTTTGGGTTTGTAGATGTTGCCCGGGTAAAAAATAAATTCCAGGATATTAATGTAAAGAATACTTTTATAAGCACTGGTATCGGATTGTTGTTTGAAACAAAATTTGGCTTGTTGAATATGAGTTTTGCTTTGGGTAAGAGAAGCGATGTGAATTTTAATCTGCAAAGAGCCTCTAAAATTCATTTTGGGTATATCAATTATTTCTAACTGTTTTCATTTTACTTTTGTTGCACAAAATTTTTAACTTGAAGGCGCTTTACCTTTTACTGTTTTTTTTAACCCCTCTTTTTTTGTGTGCACAGCCACAAGTAAAAGACAGCGCCGAATTGCATCCTGATTCTGCTTTTATAAAAACCGCTATAGATAGTAGCGCCACATTACAGGACTCGGTATTACAAAAAATGGATTCTTCATTAATTGCATTAATACCTGGAAAGAAGATATCGCCATGGCGGGCAAATATTGAAAAGGCACTGCAACAAAGCAAATACATCAACAGCGCTGCCACACCTGTTGCAAGGATTACAAACGAAAGAGCAGGGCACTTTAATGATTTGTTGTTTTATCTGTTGCTAACAGTTGTGTTATTTCTTGCTTTTTTAAGATTTTTCTTTGAAAGATATTTTAATAACCTCTTCAGGGTGTTTTTTAATACTTCTCTCCGGCAAAGCCAGCTTACCGATCAGTTGTTGCAGGCAAAGCAGGTCTCATTGTTTTTTAATATCCTGTTTACTGTTACCGGTGGATTATATGTTTATTTTTTACTCCGGCATTTTAACTGGATAAAGGATGGTAATGCAATTGGTAATATTGGATTGTGCATTTTGTCAGTAGCACTTATTTACTTTGTAAAATATGTTTCATTAAAATTTACTGGCTGGCTCACAGGTTATCAACAGGCAGCTAACGTCTACCTGTTTGTTATTTTTCTCATCAATAAAATACTGGGGATATTACTAATACCATTTATTGTGATAATTGCTTTTGCTGCCGGTTTCTTGCAATATCCAGCTGTGTTAATATCACTGTTGATGATTGGCTTAATGTTCCTGCTCAGGTTTCTGCGATCGTATGGCCTGCTGCGAAAGGAAATAAAAGTGAGCCGTTTCCATTTTTTTATCTACATAGCTGGAATTGAATTGATGCCCCTTTTGCTCATTTATAAAACGCTGATGGTTTTATTTGGTAAAAACCTATAATTTTGCGGTACGGTTTAAAAATGATGCCACTTGCATGATAAAACAAGGCGAAAAAACAACAGCTTCCAAGACCCCAATGATTAAAAAAGTACTCATTACTCAGCCTAAACCGGAAGGGGAAAAGTCACCATATTTTGATATGGCAAAGAAGCATGGTATAGAGCTGCACTTTCATCCCTTTATTATTGTTGATGGTATTCCGGCAAAAGAATTTCGTAAGCAGAAAATTGAAATTGCAAATTATACAGCTGTAATATTTACCAGCCGCAACGCTATTGATCACTTTTTCAGGATTTGCGAAGAATTAAAAGTAGGTGTGTCGCAGGATACCAAGTATTTCTGTATTACCGAGGCCGTGGCATTATATCTGCAAAAATTTATTCTGTATCGCAAGCGTAAAGTTTTTTATGGAGCAGATGGCACTAATAAAAGCCTTTTTGACGTAATCAACAAACATAAGGATAATGAAAAGTTCCTGTATCCTTGTTCACAATCTTTTGATAGCGATATAACCAACTGGCTAAAAGCACACAACTGTGAATATGCCACACCAGTGATGTACAGGATAATCAGTAATGACATTAAAGAAATAATGGCTAAAGGCTTTGATGTTATTTGCTTCTTTACCCCCGGCGGTGTAAAAAGCCTTATAGAAAATTTTCCCAATTATAAGCAAAACGGCACCCGTATAGGTGCGTTTGGTGCAAACACTTTTAAAGCTGTGGAAGAGGCGGGACTCACCCTCGATATTAAAGCTCCACAACCAATGGCCCCAAGCATGGTAAGTGCACTCGAACTGTATTTGTCCTCTGTAAGAAAAAAGTAATTTCAATTAGTAAATAAAATTTATCCAGCTGTCAGTAGCCGGCTTTTTATGTTGTGAATCCAGTGTACTCACTTTATATGCTGTATCACGAAAAGGGAAAACCTAATCATGTAACGGTATTGGAAATTTATGCCAGCCCTGAAGCGTACCAGGCACATTTACTCACTCCGCATTTTAAATAAGTATAAAAGCAGCACTCAGTCAATGGTACAGATGCTTCAGTTAATAGACGTTGCTCTTGTTACACTTGCTGCCAAACCCAAATTGGAGTAGCGGCTTGTAGAATTATCTCGTTAAGTCTGTAAATAAAAAAAGCCCCGTTTTGTCGGGGCCTTTTTATTTAGAAAAACAAGTGTCTTATAGTTTATTTATTTTCTTCACCACGTAATCATCTTTCAGCTGAATTTTAATTACATAAGTACCAGCGCTCATTTTTGCCATACTTATATTAATGTAATTCATACCTGCATTAATGAGTGTATTGCTGGTATATACCAACTTGCCGCTCATGTCACTTACAGTAATAGCTGCTTTATCAGTTATGTCTGATGTAATGTTTACCATCATGTAATCTTTAGCAGGATTTGGATAAACAGCCACATCGGCAGTGCCTTCGTTGCGTACACTTCTTACTGCACTTAATTTCGAGCTGCCGTTTGTTTCCATAATCCTCAACCTGTAAAAGTTGATACCAAGTACAGGGGTATAATCTGTAAATGTGTAATTGCCATTGCTGCTGCCTGTTGCTGCCACCTGGCCAATAGATGAATAATGCCTTCCATCTGTACTGTGTTCAATTACGTAGTAGCTGGTGTTTACTTCCTGGGCTGTTGTCCACGAAAGTTTATTAGCACGGCCGCTGCGTTGGGCGGTAAATGAAATAATATTCACAGGTAATGCAGTACCGCCTTTATGCAGGTAGAATGTTGAATACGAATCATGAATTACATCTACATAATGATCGGTTTCATAATCACCATTACCCGATTGGGTAAAGAATGTTCCACCAGATGTTACTGTTGCAGATGTTGCACAGGTTTGTGATGTTTTGGTACTGTTTAAATCAGCACTGGTGGCGCCACCAGCCGCAGCAGCCAGCGCATTTAGCTCAGCATCTTTAAAGAATAAGCTGGTAAGCACATCGCCAACAGGTTGTGTTGCAGGTGTAATAGTAATGTTTCTGTCAAGATAATAAATGCCGCCACTTTGCCTTACAGCAAGCCCGTTCAAATAGAAGGAAGCAGTAGTATTACCTAATATACTTCCATTAGGATATACCTGTGCTATCACATCTCCATTTGCATCTCTTAAAGTAGCCCATGTGTATTTATAAACAGAGTCAATATTTACAGCCACGGCATCAGTACATGTGTTAGTGCTAATACCTGGAGATACCGCAGGTCTTACAGAAGGTGTGGTGTCAAACGCACAAATTGCAAAAGCGCCTTCATAGCGGTTATCATACGGCATCACCCTTATATAAATTGTTTCACCAGGCGTAAGGCCGGTAAGTCCAAGTTTTGAATGATATTGTGATGGGCCAAAATCATCCGGGTTGCCATCATCATCACAACCAATAGACGAAAGCGGTGAAAGTGTGCCGCAGGCACCGGAATAGGCTTCAATAGTCAAATCGATGACGTCTGTATTCACTGCCGAAGTCTGAATGGTTACATTACCAGTAGAAGGAACTGTTACATAATACCATACATCATTAGGCAATGCAGAGCTAGAGCAAGATGCACCTCCTAAACCATTAGTAGAATCTGCAAACATGTTAGTACCTAGCACCGGATTGCCACAGAATCCGTTACTCACAATTAAGTTTTGTGCATTGTCGCAGCCATCATTTGCAGGTCCGGCAGCAGTGGTAAAGCTGGTGCGGTTGGTTTCGCAGCCAACAGCAGATCCACCTGAGTTATTAGGCACTACGTACCAATAATATGTTGTATTTGCGTTGAGAGAATAACTGGTTATAATACCCACTGTATCTGTGATGGTGCCCAAATTATCATCTGGCACCACTGGAGGATCGGTTGTGCCAAGATACACTGTATAGCTGGTGGCATCAGGCACCGAATTCCATGATAATGTTACTGGGCTTGTTACATTGGTAGCGCCATTGGTTGGTAAAATATTATTTGTACAGGAAGCAGGTGGGGCCGGGGGCGATTTCAATGCTATACAATAAGCGCCAAAGTCACCAACAACACCATCAAGACGGAAATAGTAATCCGTTCCGGCAGTTAGTACTGATGTTGTAAATACAGCTGAATCAACTGTAGTTAAGTTTGCTGCAAATTCGCAACTGGTGTTAACAAGGGTAAAGTCCAAAGCTGGGCACGTTCCTGTAGCAGTAAAAATGTCCAACCATATGTCCATATCATCTGTTGCACCATTAGCTCTTTTAATTACTACATCAACCACGCCGGTAGAAGCAGGTGTATATTTATACCATACTGTATTATTGGGGGCAGAACAGGTTACGTCTGGTTCATCTGTACCAACACCTGCGCTTGCACAAACAGTATTGCCGCATTCAGCAGGGCCATCCACTACAAGTGAGATAGCGCCGCAAGCTTCATCATTTGCAGGAATACCAGTTATTTCTGCACTCACAGTGGATGAATAAGAAAAGTTACCACTGTTTGAACAAGTTACTTTGCAACGATAGTCAGACGATGCATTTACTACAACAGTATAAGCATCAGAAGTTGCACCAGTTATATCTGTAAAAGTATTAGCACCCGCTGGAGAGCTTTCCCACTGATATGTAATGCCAGTAGTATTAGAGGCTCCCGATAATGACAGGTCAGTCGATTGCCCAGCTCCGCATAATGTTGAAGAAGAAACGAGAGCGGTGCCACCTGTTGGTGTTCCTGTACAATCTGAAACAAGTTCTACTATTACATCATCTATTACCATTTCAGTTCCAAAATCACTAAAGGCAAGGAATGAGATATAATTTTGAGTGCCGGTAAAGCCAGCAGGTATGGTGAAATTATATTGATACCAACCTGCTGCAGCTACAACAGGCGGTTGCTGATATTGCCTTGAAACCGCCCCGATTCTTGTACCTCCTATTGCTGTAGGGGCGGTGCTATTTACAAATACCTCTATAGAGTCATAGTATAAAGCGTATCGTTGATCCCTGTACATCCAAAAACTTACTCTGTATGTACCTCCAGATGAAAAGTCAAGAGCCGGTGTTACTAATTCTGTGGAATCAAATTGCTCATAGTTATAGCCATCATATAATGCCATACCACTGCCCGAATGTGGCGTTACGCCATTAGGAACAGTTTGGGTAGTCATAGTGGCTCTTACAAAAGTATCATTAGGATAAAAGGTGCCCCATGTGTTAAGCTGAACATTGGTCCAGCCGGCCGGAGGGAAAGTGTTGTTATCAAAACTTTCTGTTAGTACCTGGCTTTTTGCAATCAAACCTGTTATGAGTAAAGCAGGAATGATAAGCAGCAGTTTAAGTAAATTTTTGGTATTCATGCGTTAGCTTTTTGTTTTTAAATAAACACGGCTCAAATTAAAACAAATTTCTGTATGTGCAAACAAAACAATTTCACATGCAAAAACCACACAATGTTACATTTTACTCATTCGCCCAGATATAACCCTGGCCTGTAGCTGTAATTTTAAAATGTAATATCCCTGCGGTAGTGTGCCGATATCTACTGTTGTATTATTGTATCCTTTTGTAGCTAGTATAATATGGTTGTATAAAACGGTACCATTTACATCACAAAGGCTTAATTGTACTTCACCTGCTTTGTCAGCATTGAACACGAGATTCATTTTTTCTTTTACAGGATTTGGATAAACAAACAATTCATCCCTCTTTTCATTAATCAGCATTTTTATGGCACTGTATTCTGTATGATTATTTGCATCTGTCATCCGCAGCCTGTAATAATTTTTACCAATAATTGGTGCCACATCTGAAAAAGAGTATTGAATGCGGCCATTGCTTTGCCCAGCTGCTGAAACATTGCCAATAGCAGTAAAGTCAACGCCATTATCGCTCCGCTCAATCACAAATTCACGGCTGTTTATTTCCTGTATGGTTGCCCAGTGTAGCATGTTCACCTGTTTGTTTTTTATCACTGTAAACTCAACCATCGTTACTGGCACAGGAGGCGTTGGCCTTGCGTAAAATTGCAGTGCCAGCGGCGAACCAAATATTGAACCGCCGCTTCCATTCAGTCGGTAGCGGGTGCCACGGGTTCCATTTGCGTTCTCAATACCCACCGAGCAAAAGTTGGTAATACTTGTTACTGCCGGAGAAGTGCTTTCTGCATCATTGTATTGAATCATTATATCGCCATTTACTTTCAGCAGTATTTGAAAAGTGATATAATCATCGGAGCCAAAAAGATGTGCATGCCAAAATGTAATAACAAATTGCCCGGCATCTGCTCCGTAATAAGTTTTGGCATCTGCAAATATGGATTCAGTATTATCAAGGTCGGTCAAAATACCAGCAATATAATTTTCAATGCCACCGGCAGCAGGTATTGCAACAGGTGTTCGTTGCACCACAGTTGACATGCCATCAGGATTCGTAAAACTTATCCAGCCATTAGAACTTATCCAAAATTCATTGTAGGTGTTGCCAAAAAACTTAAACGGAAAAGGAAGACTGATGGGTGTGGCCAATACACTATCATCCCCATCATCACCCCAGTCAACAAAATTGTCTGTCTGTGTTATCCAATTATATTCTGGTTGCAGCGGGGCCATAGATGCACACCGGGTAGAGTTGGCAAATGAATAGCCATCACTAATAGTAGTTGAATCCGAAAAACTGAATACACCAGTGGTAAAACGATTAATAACGGTATCGTTATTAGCGGCAGCATCACCGGCTAGGCTTGTAAAAACAAAAGAAGAATCTGTTCCGCTTACCGAACCGGCAAAGGGAGAAAAATAAACCTGCTGAGTTTCCCCAGAGCTTAATGTTACTTGTTTAGTATCAGAGTAAACAATAGCGCCAGTTTGTTTTATATTAAATGTTACATCAAATGGCGTTAACTGATCATTGCTGCCAAAGTTTGAAACAGCAGCCTGCGGTACGATACCACAATTGTCAATGGCCGATGCAGCTACAGGATTAATAATTGTTGCCACACCCACATCATTTGCAAGCGTAAGCCTTGGCTCAATCATAAACTTAAATGGATTAGCTGGTGCAAAATCTGTCCATGTTGTATTACCAGATGGCGTGGTAACAAAAAAGGTTTTGGGTCTTATAGGTGTTTCGTCCTGGTAGCTAAACTGTATATTCACTGTCCCAATTTGTCTTACACCAATGTAAAACGTATCTGCTATTGGTACCGCCGGGCTAATGGGCAATGTAAATACACCTGTAGTGCTTATTTGATCTGCAGATTCCCAAAGTAAATTACCCGGTGCAGCATTACCCGATTTATCCCAAATACCAATCCTGAAAGGTTGTCCGCCAGCGCCAAAATTTACACCCACCTGGTTAATACTCGTAGAACCGTTACAAGTAAACATGGCCACAAAATCACCTGTGTTATTATTAAGTCCCACAGTGTATGATGGAAGCCCGGGGTAAGCATAGCTGTAAGCATTAGCTGATACTTCCTGCTGTATCGATACTTCATTATCATTAGCAAAATCATCTGGCGGCACTGAAATAGTAACAGTATTAAAACCTGTGTTTACTGGATTGAAAGCATCAAACGAAACAGTAACAGAAGCCCCGGGCGCCAATGACGCAATGTTTTGAACATTTGTAAAACCATTAGCGCCGGTAATATTAAGACTTACTGCTAAGTTGTCTAATCTGTTACTTCCATTATTTACAATACTGGCCGATATAATATGTGGTGCAGCAAATGGGATTGGTAATTTACCAAGTGTATATACTTCTGCAATAGCAGCATCGTTCATATTAATATGCCTCAATTGTATTTGTGGCCTGAAGGGTGATGTTGAATTTAAAACAGTAACATCCGGTACAGGCTTTACGGCAGTATTTATTCTTCTGCTGCTGAGTAATGTTGCATCAGTGCTGTTGCCACGGGTAGCGTTAAATGAGAATGAACCATGAAATACACTGTCTCTTCTTTCAATAAGCAACTGAAGATTGTTGCCCATAGTTCTCATAAATGGCGTTGCAAGATCAACACCTGCCCAGCCAATAGTACTGGCACTAAACGTACCACTAAATACCAAAGAATAGCCCGTAGTGCTGTAAGCGCCTGCAGTAAATGTGGTACTGGTTAATGGTACTTCCTTTAAGTAAATATTAAAACTGTCAACAGAAGTGACCGTACCTAATGCAAACACACTAAAGTCAATATGATTAATGGCCGTGCCAACAGTGGTGAAATTAGCAGCACCTATTTCTTCTTCGGTATAAATATTCTCACTCACATGAAATGCATTAGGCCCTATTACAATATTGCCCGATGATTGAGGGTTCGCTGTTATTGCCACCGTTTGTGCATTCGTAATTTGTGCAGAGATAATTAATGCAGAAACAATAAATGGGTAAATTGTTGGGGGTAATAATTTGCTCATGCAGTTATTATTTATATAGAAAGGTACGTCAATATGTCGAAACAGGTTGGCGCTAAAAATATTTTTTGCCAATTGGATTTTTCCTCCTTTTCATGTGATGTCGCCAAGCCTCGTGTTCAATCCACCAACATAATAGTAATTTGCAATACTTATGGAGCATAAGCACACTAATCAACTTATTAACGAATCCAGCCCATACTTGTTACAGCATGCACACAATCCTGTGCACTGGTATCCCTGGGGCAAAGAAGCATTAGATAAAGCAAAAGAAGAGGATAAAGTTATATTAGTAAGCATTGGTTACTCTGCTTGCCATTGGTGCCATGTAATGGAAAGGGAGAGTTTTGAAAATGAAGACACCGCTGCCATCATGAACCAGCATTTTATCAATATAAAAATAGACAGGGAGGAAAGGCCAGACATTGACCATATATACATGGATGCAGTACAGGCAATGACAGGCAGTGGCGGCTGGCCACTCAATGTTTTCCTTACCCCTGGGGCAAAACCGTTTTATGGGGGCACTTATTTTCCCCCTGTTAAAGCATTCAACAGGGCTTCATGGAGAGAAGTGCTGCACAGCATTGCAGCCGCATGGAAAGAAAGAAGAAATGAAATAGAGGCCCAGGCAGAAAATCTTACCGATTATATTGGCAAGTCTTCCAGTTTTTCAGTACTTAATAAAAATATGACCAGCAATTACAAAGAAGCTGGTATAGAAAAATGCAACACAATTTTTTCAAACATAATGAAGCAGGCTGATACTGTTCGGGGTGGATTTGGTAATGCACCAAAATTTCCTCAAACATTTACCATTCAATACCTGCTTGAATATTATCATTATACCGAAAATGAACCGGCATTAAAACAAGCACTGCTTTCAATTGACAAAATGCTTGACGGCGGTATTTACGATCATGTAGGCGGGGGTTTGGCAAGATATAGTACTGACGCTGAATGGCTGGCGCCGCATTTTGAAAAAATGCTTTATGATAATGCCCTTCTTATCATCATTTTGTGTGATGCTTATTTAATAACCAAATTAGAAAGATATAAAGCGGCCATTTTAAAAACGGTATCATTTATAAAAAATGAAATGACCCATAATGAGGGCGGTTTTTATGCAGCTCTTGATGCTGATAGTGAGGGAGAGGAGGGCAAATATTATATATGGAGTAAAATGGAAGTTGAAAACATACTCAAAGAAAAAGCGTCGCTGTTTTGTGAGTTTTTTGATATAACAGAGGACGGAAATTGGGAGGGCAAAAATATTTTGAGGGTATTAAAGCCTGTTCCTGAATTTTCAGCAGAAAGAAACCTTGATGAAATCTCCTTTTCAGAATATCTCAAATATTGCCTTGCGAAGCTATATAATGAGAGGGCAAAAAGAATACGCCCCTCACTCGACGATAAAATTATAGTAGGATGGAATGCACTTATGATAAAAGCGCTGGCGAAAGCTGCGGTAACTATACAAAACGAAGATTGCCGAAAGCTGGCAACAAATGCTTATAACTTTTTAATAAGCAATCTTAATGGTGAAGGGGAAGGACAGTTGCTTCATACATGGAAAAATGGGCAGGCAAAATATCCAGGATTTTTAGATGATTACGCTTACTTTGTTGATGCATGTATTGCGACATATGAAATGACATTTGATACATCAATCCTTGCCAAAGCAAAGCAATTTTGTGAGTATGTAATTGACAACTTCAGCGATGATGAGCAGGTGCTCTTCTCTTATACACACCAGTTGCAGCAGGATGTAATTGTGAGAAAGAAAGAAATTTATGACGGTGCCACTCCTTCTGCCAATGCAATAATGGCTATAAACCTGCAGCGCCTTTCTATAATATATGATATACCCGAGTGGCGAAAAAGGGCAGGCGCAATGCTGGAAACTTTAGCCGGGGCCGTGGAAAAATATCCGTCTTCATTTGCTGTTTGGGCTGGGTTTTTATTGCAAAATGTGTTTGGCATAAAAGAAATTGCGGTGGTGGGTAAAGGGGCTTTAGTATCAGCAGCATCGCTACAGTCTGGTTATTTCTTACCGGGCAAAGTGCTTATGGCCACAGAAAACAAAGTGGATACTTTTCCAATGCTGGTGAATAAAAATATTGCCATCCCTGCACAACTTTATCTCTGCCGGGATTATATTTGTCATTCACCTGTTCAGGAACCCGCCGAATTATATAGGAAAAGCAGGATTTTAAATGTAAAATAAGACGGGTATTAACACAATATTCTAAAGACAGGTACGTTTTGGTTGGGATGTTTTATTATTTTTACGAAAATTTTGTTCGTAAAAATGCACATGATGTGCATAAATCAAAATAATCATTACATTTGCCAATACCCTCAAAGTTAAAAACAATGAAAAACACGTTAAGCGTTTTTGCAGCTATCGTAGCTATTGCGTCACTGACTGGTTGCAGTAAAAAGAACAAAGGAAGTATTTTGCCAAACGATGGCCAACTGCATGGAGTAGCTCCCGGAGCAAAGGGTGCTATGTCAAAGCCGCTCGGTATGGTGTACGTACCTTCAGGAACATTTCACATGGGCCCAAGCGATGAAGACATTAATTATGCTTACACAGCCCGTAATAAGCAAGTTTCTATCAGTGGTTTCTGGATGGATGCCACTGAAATTACCAACAATGAATATCGTCAGTTTACCAACTGGGTTAGGGACTCTATCGCTGCAAAGTTGATGGGTTTTATTAAGCAAGGTAAAGATGGCAATGAATATATTGACTGGAAAAAAGCCGGCACTATCAAGTGGGGTGATAAAGCAACCCTTGAAAAAATTGATCAGATTATCTTCACACCTGATAACCGTATTTTCGGTAAAAAAGAAATCGACCCTTCTAAAATGGTTTACCATTCAGAAACTTTCGATTACAAAGAAGCTTCCAAAAGGGAAAATGCATCTGTACAACGCAGTAAATTCATCGTAAAAAAAGATATTCCTATTTATCCTGATACTTTATGTTGGGTAAGGGATTTCTCTTATGCCTACAATGAACCAATGTCAAAAAAATATTATGGGCACCCTGCTTTTGGAAATTATCCTGTAGTAGGCGTTAGCTGGAAACAGGCTACTGCGTTTTGCGAATGGAGAACTAATTATTTAAATTCTTTCCTTGAAAGCAAAAAGAAAGCAACTGAAACAGATTTCAGGCTGCCAACTGAAGCTCAATGGGAATATGCAGCTCGTGGCGGACGCTCTCAATCTCCTTATCCATGGGGTGGTCCTTATTTAAGAAACAAAAAAGGCTGCTTGCTTGCAAACTTTAAGCCCGGCCGTGGTAATTATCCTGAAGATGGTGGGTTCTATACAGTAAGGGCTGATGCATACTGGCCTAATGATTTCGGCTTGTATAATATGGCTGGTAATGTTGCTGAATGGACATCATCTTTATATTACGAAGGTGGTTACAGTTTCCAGCACGACATGAACCCTGATATTCGCTGGAATGCAAAAGATTCTGATCCTCCACGTATGAAGAGGAAAGTAACACGTGGCGGCAGCTGGAAAGACGTAGGATATTTCCTACAGACAAGTACACGTAATTACGAATACCAGGATACATCAAAATCTTATATAGGTTTTCGTTGTGTGATTGACTTACCACCAATGGCAAAACGTGGCAAATAAATCAGTCATTAGTTTTTTCCATCCCTTAGCTGATTGTTTATAAGAGAAACTACTCCCGTGATAGCAACATTGCAGGAGCTGTAATAAAATTGCGTGAACTTAAATTAATAATAACCTCCAAATCAAAACATCTAAATTTTAAAAATCATGGCTGCTAGAAAAAGAACCTTCTTAACTCTCATCGACGTATTAGTAAGTGCCGGTGCTGCTGTAATTATCTTTGCTGCTTGGGCAAAAATTACTCACCAGTCTTACGCAAACAGTATGCTTACTATTGGTATGTGGACGGAAACGGCCATCTTCATAGTATATGCAATTATAGAGTGGGTTAAGCCAAAATCACATGATGAAGATGTACCTGCAGCTGCGGCAGCTCCTGCTGGTAATCCTGCTCTTAAATCATTAGATAAAATGATCCAGGAAGCAGATATAACTCCTGTAAATCTTAAAAAATTAGGTGAAGGTTTCCAAAAGCTTGGAACTACAGTTAATGGCCTTTCTGATGTGAGCGATGTAGTAAAATCAACAGGCGACTTTGGTGCTAAAACAAAAGAAGCAACTACAGCCATATCTTCAATGGCTACTGCTTTTAACAGCAGTGCAGCTACAATGGCCTCCTTTAATAACGCTTCCGAAAGTGCAAGAGGTTTTCATGAGCAAGTGCAGGTATTAACTAAAAACCTGGGTTCTCTTAATACTATTTATGAGCTTGAGTTAAAAGAAAGCAACAATCATCTTAAAGCTCTCAATTCTTTTTATGGTAAAATGGCTGAAGCCAGTCAAGCTATGATGAGCAGTGTGGATGATGCACAAAAAGCACAAGAGCAAATTGGAGCATTGGCTAGCAACCTTGG
>CAZBTD010000065.1:0-19206 GCA_964494815.1 uncultured Ferruginibacter sp.
TTGGAGGAGATAAAATCAGTAAGGAAAATTGTGTTGGGATCGATTATCCAACACCCTATACAAAAGTTGGCAACGATAAAGTTGATATTGGCGTTAATCTTTATGAAGAAAAAATACCTGTTCCTGATAATACATTTGATTATGTGTATTCGAGTCACTTAATCGAAGACTTTGAGGATACGGAATCAATTATTTTAGAGCATATAAGAATATTAAAAAGTGCCGGCCATTTAATTCTTGCCTTTCCCGACCAAAAAAAATATGAAGAATATTGCCGTAAGTATTATATACCTCTTAATTTAAGTCATAAGCATGGTGGTTTTGGACTCGACTATGTGATAAGTATTTTAAAAAATATTTCTTCAATTAAGTATGAGGTATTGTTTTTATCAAATTGTCAAATTGATTATAATGTAGTAATAGTTTTAAAAGTGGAAAAAAAGTAGTTTTATTATTGGAGGTGTTTTTGCTTATGCCATACGCACCACTAAATCACACTCCCATATTTTTTGTGTTTTCATTAATACGCTGCTATATAAACAATAACTACATTTAACAACTTATTTGTTTACCCTGTTATGTGGCTCTAATTAAATCCGTAAGTTTCCTAATCTGATAGCTACTTTATTTACGAGGTTTTCTAAAATTTGAATATACCCGCTGTTTTTCTCCTAATGCAGTTGTTGAAATATGCTTATAGGCTGGATAGGTTTTTTATTTCCCCAAATACCCACACATTTGCAATGTAAAGCCATTTGCAACCATCGGTAGCAGCTTTAAAGAGAATATGCTTGTCGTTGGCGGGCAGTGATAATCGGTATGCATGGGACAAACAATATCAAGAAAAATAATTGACTGCTTTAAATAAATGCATAATTTTTTAAAAAAAAATAATTGCATGAAAAATAAATGAAATAGTGAAACAAAAATTCAGCATTATTTTGCCAGTTAGGAATGGCGGAGAATACATTAAAACTTGTGTTGCCAATATACTATCTCAAACGCTTCAGGATTTTAACTTGATAGTTTTGGAGAACTGTAGCACTGATGGTACACAGGAATGGTTGGCATCTTTGCAAAACGAAAAAATTAGTATTTATCCGTCTGATAAACCATTAACGATTGAAGAGAATTGGGCAAGGATAACTACAATACCCAAAAATGAATTTATCAGCCTTATTGGGCATGATGATCTTTTGTATCCGGATTTTTTAAAGAATATCAATGAACTGATATCTGCTTATCCTGGTGCCGGGCTTTATCATACTCATTTTCATTTCATAGATGCTAATGGAAAGCTGATCCGTAATAGCAAGCCAATGAATTCCTTTTACACTTTTAATGACTTGCTTAAAGCCTTTTTAACACAATCGGCAGATTCAATGGGTACAGGATATGTAATGCGTTCAAAGGATTATGATGATATTGATGGCATACCCGTAAAATATCCCAGTTTGTTATTTGCTGATTTTGAATTGTGGTTACGGCTTGCGGCGAAAGGCGGGATGGTTGTGCACAAAGATTATTCTTTTGCCTTTAGGGTACATAACAGTACAACTGGTTCATCAAAAGATAACACATTGCACACTGCTTTGAACCTTTATACAGATTACCTCACTGGAGTAAAGCAGCAAGATGCAGGGATGGCTCAGGTAATTGATAAATATGCGCCAGAAATGTTGTTGTTTTATTGCAAAGGTTTTGCACACCGGCTTCTTCGTACACCACTGGAAAAAAGAAATGGTATTACGGTGGCAGCTTTTATCAGTAGTACTAAAAATATGGCTTTAAAATTAGGTGTACAGGAGTATTATAAACCAGAAACTGTAAAGCCAATACTGCTTGCAAAAATTATTGACAGCAACTCTTTATTAAGAAAGTTATTTCTATTCTTTAAAAAAATATTCCCTAAGCCTGTTATGTGATAGCCCGGTCATAATTTCGCCACCTGTTTTACCACTGTACCATTGCTATTAATAACCCTGGTTGAATAGATACCTCTTGCCAGTTTAGCAGTATTAAAAAATATTGTTCCTCCAGCTGATAATATTTTTTTATCTATTACTGCCCCGGTGAAATGGAGTAAAATGATAGTTGCATTTCAAAAGAGATATAATTGCAATTATGTAACTATAGATGTGGCAGTATTAGGAATGAGTGCATTTTTATTTGCTGCAATAATCAACTGCAATAGCGGCACCTACTTTTGCATTGTGCAATATTAGAGAGATGTTTGCCTCAAGGCTTTCGCCTTTGGTGTGTTCTGCAATGTATTGAAGTAAAAATGGGGTTACCTGTTTTCCCTTCACTTGTTTTTCATCGGCTGCTGCAAGCGCTTTTAAAATATGCACTTCCATTTCTTCTTTACTCACTTCAAACTGTGCAGGAACGGGATTGGCAATTAATACAGAACCTTCCAGCCCCAGTTTCCATTTTGTATGAAGCATGTTTGCAATATCCCTTGTGGTATTAAGCCGCAGCGGTGTGTGGTAGCCGCTTTTACTGCTGTAAAAACATGGGAACTCATCCTGGCCGTAAGTAACTACAGGTATCCCTTTTGTTTCTAAGTATTCCAAAGTAAGTTCAATATCTAAAATAGATTTTACACCAGCAGAAACAACAGCAACTGATGTTTGTGCCATCTCTGTCAGGTCGGCCGAAATATCCATTGTGTTTTCAGCTCCACGGTGTACTCCACCAATACCGCCGGTTACAAACACTTTAATGCCGGCCATGCTGGCAATACGCATGGTTGCAGCTACAGTGGTGGCTCCATATAATTTTTGAGTAAGTACATATGGAATATCCCTAAGGCTTACTTTCCACACATTTTTTTCTTTACCAAAAAACTCAATTTCTTCCGGCGAAAGGCCTACATGGCATTTGCCGTTCATTATGGCAATGGTAGCTGGCACGGCACCATTTTTTCTGACAGTATTTTCAACTGCCAGGGCAGTTTCCACATTTTTTGGATAGGGCATTCCATGTGAAATGATAGTGCTTTCGAGTGCCACCACCGACCTGCCTTCCTGCAGGGCTTCTTCAACTTCTGGCAATATGCTAAGTAAACCGCTATTCATTATTCTTCATAATATTTTGAAACAGAATTCAGCAGTTTTTCCTGGTTTAGATGGGTGGCGATAGCCCCATGCACCTGCAATATTTCTGCTGATAAAGTATGTGCTGTGCGGAGACTATTCAGGTTGTCTTTGCCAAAATACTTTGATAAAATAAAACCACTTACAGAACCATCACCTGCGCCGGTGCAGTCAACCACATTGGCAGCGGGGGCATTCAACTGGAGAGTTTCAGTTTTCTTAAATAGGGCAGAACCTAACTTTCCTTTGTGCAACCATACATATTGTATGCCTTTGCTTAACAGTTCTTGTACCTGTTCATCGGTGGTGCTGGCGTTTTCTGAGCATAATGCAGGCAGTTCATCTTCATTAGGAGTGATAAGATAAAGCCCTTCAAAATTGCAGGCTGCAATCTTTTTTGCTGGCGGCACAGACACAGGCTCAATTATCATTCTTATCTTATTTAAATTGGTAAAACGAATTAACCAGTTTACACTTTCAACACTGATATTGGCATCTACCAATACATAAGCAGCTGTACATAAAAGTTCCTCATGCTGCTGCAGGTATTCAGGCGTTACCATGTGTAATGCTGCATTGGTAAGCAATGCGGTAAACATGCTGCCATCTTTATCTATTAATGCCGTGTACTTGCCAGTAACAGGGGCATCCATAATAGAGGCATCTAATTTTATTCCTGCATCTGTACACACTTTTTTTAGCCAGTCGCCATCATTATCTTTTCCAAATACGCTTATTAACTGAACCGGAATATCAAGCAATGACAATTGGTGGGCAATGTTTCTTGCCACGCCGCCTGCAGTACGGGTTTGGGTCACTTCATTAGTGGTGTGCATCATCATAGGATCCTGAGCATGGTATAAATCATCAACCAATGCCGCCCCGATACAAATAACTGGTTTTTGCATGGGGCCAAAAATAAGGAAACTTAGTTTGAAAGAAATGGAGGGAAAAAATAAGAGCTTATTTAGCCGCTATTAATAATACCGCTATTACAATCATAAGCAGCGACCACAAATAAAGCGATTTCCGGTTGAACTTGTGTTTATACCAAAAAAACAACGCTGTAGCCGGCAGCACAAAAAATAATAGCAGCATTGGCAGCCACAATATTTCAAATATAGTTCCTGTTAGTTTGTACGCATATATATTTGTGTAGTTGCCTGCGATCCAGAAGAGCGAAACAATAAAACTTGCAACAAAAATATATTTAGGAAGTTGCAGGTGGTAAGGCTGTGTTTCAGTTCCCATATATTTCAAAGGTTAATTGTTTTTTTTGGGCTTTGCAGGTTTGGGTGTTACAGGTTTTTCTTCTTTTTCTGTGGGGTAGTTATCTTTTAAATTCTCTTCAATGTTATTACCATTAGCGTCTTTTACCGGCATAGGCACAGGCTCTTTTCCCAACTCAGTTATTTGGGTAAATATTTTTTCTTTGTGTATCCACTTCCCATTTTTCCACATAAATGCTTCGTAATCTCCATCTGGGATATAAGTCCATTTTTTATTAGGTTCATTGGTTTCAGAAACCAAATGCTCAAATACTATTAATTCCATATCCTCATCATAAGTAAGCCGGGCGCCGGCAGTTTTTTTATACTCCATAACATACCTGCTGGCTGATGATTTAAAAATGCTGTCCTCTTCAAAACTAAAATAGCGGCCGCCAAAGATGGGTTCATCATTCTGAAAACTGAGCACTTCTATAATTTTCCTGTTGCTTCTTAAATTGTTTTCATCGTAGCCAAGCAAGGTGTAGTAATTCTGATTGCTGCTTTTTGTGAGTATAATACGGTAATACACAGCGCCAATCCATGCCCTGTTATTTCCGGCGGTATCTGTAATATTTTGTGTTACATCCGATTTATCAATAAGTGGAAATAATTTTAAAGTGCCATCAGGTGTACGCATTTGTATTGCGCCATGCTGCCTCGTAAGGTTATCACTAACCACCATTTGCCATGTAAAAATGCGGAAACTGCTGTCGGGTGCATATAGTTTAGAGATGGTGAGCAAAGAATCAAAAGGGTAGGAGAATGAATAAGGGGTTTTAAGCGCTTTAACAAAGTGCCTTGTAAAAAGGCTGTCGCTTACAAAACGAATAGTAGCGCTTTGTCCATTTACAATTTTAAAAGCAAGTGCTTTTAATGAATCTTCTTTTTGCTGCAGGCTTACTACATCATCGCCTGATGGGTATTGTGCAAACGATGTTGCTGATAAGATACAACAGGTAATAAAAAGAATGATTTTCCTCATGCGATAAAATTAATAGAAAGGATTGAGTGAAGCACACTTACATTCAAATTAACGAAAATATTAACGAAGGCTTTGCAAGCTGTCAGCAAAATCTTCTAAAGAATTATACACCGCATCAATTCGATTATCCTGTTTGTCAACAAACGGATTAGTGCTGGCAATAAAAATGTTGGTGGCACCAATGTTCCTGCCAAACTCCATATCACTCATACTGTTGCCCACCATAATTGATTTGCTGAAATCTATTGCAGGAAAATCTTTTTGTGCCTGTAAAGCCATGCCGGGATTCGGTTTCCTGTAAGGGCTTTCCAGTTCGGGGCAAGAGTAAATGCCATCAATCCTTCCACCAGCCAATTCAATGCTTTTTTGCATGTTCTGATGAATGTGCAGTAATTCTTTTTCAGTCATTAGTCCTTTACCCACGCCACGCTGGTTGGTTACAATGAGAATGTATTTGAATTGTGTTGCAAAAAACTGCATGGCTTTTAAAACGCCATCATAAAAAATAAATTCATCCCATGTAAAAATATAGCTGCCTTCTTTTTGATGATTGAGTACTCCGTCCCGGTCGAGAAAAAGAGTCCAATTATTATTAATGTTGTGAAGCTTACCCGCCACTGGAATTAAAATTTTATTTCTGTAAATTCTTTTTGAGCCTTTTCAAAATCTTCAGGTATGCCAATATCAATAAAATATCTATCCTGCTCAAAACCATAAAACTTTTTCTCCTTTACGTAAGCCTCCAAATAATCTTTTTCAAAAGAAAATTTTTCAGGGAATGAGCGGTTCAAAAACTTGTTTTTGTTGATTGCATACACACCTCCGTTTATCAATCCATCAGGATAATATTTTTTTTCTTCAAACAAATTGATGCAGTTGTTTTCATCCAATCTCACTACACCATACCTGTTAAATTGCCGCATTGGTTTTAAAGCAAGTGTACATTCAGCCTTTTTTTGCAAATGAAAATCCAGCAATGCATTTATTCCGGCAGTAAACATTGTGTCGCCATTGAGTGCAAGCACATTTTCGGCATTGGCTTTTTTACAGGCCAGATATATAGCGCCACCTGTGCCCAAAGGTTCTTCTTCAATAGATAATTGATAATTCAATAATGGATAATTATTAGAAAGGAAATTTTTTATTGCTTCGTTTAAATAGCCAATAGAGAATATAAAATTATCAACACCTTGTTTTTGTAAATAATTTATTACATAATAAAGAAATGGCTTTCCTGCAACGGGGGCCATGCATTTGGGAAGGTTGCTAACAACAGAACGGAGCCTTGTGCCTAAGCCGCCTGCAAGAATGATAGCTTCTTTTGCCATGCTCATGATTTAAATAAATTCGCTTCCACCAATTGGCAAATAATATGGCCTGCCAACATATGGCACTCCTGTATCCTTGGTGTGTCGGTTGAGGGAACATTCAGCAAATAATCAGAACTGTTTTTTATACTGCCACCAGTGGCCCCGGTAAAGCCAATAGTTATCATTCCTTTTTCCTTTGCCACTTCAAATGCTTTGATAATATTTTTGCTGTTGCCGGATGTACTCAACCCAATCAGCACATCGCCTTTATTGCCGATACCTTGCAGCAACCTGGCATAGATTAAATCGTAACTATAATCGTTTGCCACCGCCGTTAAATACGAAGTATTACAATGTAAAGCCTCAGCTGGCAAAGCAGGCCTGTCAATGTAAAAGCGGCCACTGAATTCTGCTGCCAGGTGCTGTGCATCTGCAGCGCTGCCGCCGTTTCCGCAAAACAATACTTTGTTGCCATTTCGGAATGCAAGAGTTATTAGGCTGATGCTTTCTTCTATTACAGACATTAATTTTTCATCTGCAAGCAATTGCTGCTTTACTTCAATAGAATTGTTGATTAGTTGTTTTATTTGAGACATTGTATTATTAATTGCTGCAAATGTATAAAAACAAAAAGTCCCTTCCATTCCGAAGAGACTTTTTGCAATCAATATTTATTATAGTTTTTTGGGAATCATTCCCCTAATACCCATGTCAACCACTATATCATTATTTGGGGGCAATGGGTTGTACTGGTTATTGCCATCTGTTTCGTTCCATTCAAAACTTTTATTAGTTGAAAGTGATACTTCGATATTAATGTCACTTGTTTCGGTGCCAGTAATTACCAATGGTGTGGCAAAAGCGCCTGTAACCAGACAAGAGCCTGCCGGAATGGGAGATGTTGCAAATATAGGATTGGGAACTGTGGTGGCTCCGGGAGGCGCCTGTCCTGTTTGAACAGTGCCGAAGCCTGATGCACTTGCTTCCACAGCCCAATAGCCTTGTTTTTTGTTAGCATTAACTGTTATTGTTGAATCTTTTACTTTGTAATTGCTGATGTAGGTATTGAAACCGATAAAAGAAGCAACTGTAGCATCAACATTTCCCAAAGGCGTAGCTACATATACATTATAATTTTGGTATGCCAGCGACACCCTTAAATATGGATACGTGCCTGCCGCCAACTGGCTTAATGGCACACTTAAAAAAACTTCGTTATTGCCTGCAAATTTTGATTTTGAAAAATCTATTGCATTATCTCCGCCAATTGTAGTTTCATCTGCCCTATATAAAACAGCCCCTGCACCGGGTAATGTAAGAGCAGTTGGTGCTAGCTCAAGATAATGGGCACTCATTTTATTAAATCTTGGCGATTGAGCGCCGTGACCAGCAGGTACAGCAACAGGATTGCCCTGGCCATTTAATCTGACCTGCGTGCTATCGAACTTAAAAATGAAATTAACTTTTACTTCAGCCGGGTTATTGGTATTTTCTTTTTGACAAGAGACTAAAAAGATTGATGCAGTAATAACCGCTGCAAGGAGGTTTACTTTCATACAAGGATTTTTGGTGAATAGGTTGTTTTTAAAAATGCTGCTAATTACCGGTAAAAATTATGCCGCAGGCATTTTCATGTTTGGTATTTGCACAAAAAGTATTGTTAATCGTTTAGTTCATCATTAGTACATTCACACTACGTTGCAGGATATTAAAAGCAATTTCTGCCATCAGGTTTTCTTTGTCCAGTGTTGGATTTACCTCTGTTATCTCAAAGCAGCAAATTTTACGGTTCTGCATAAACTTGCTTATCAAATCTTCTGCTTCCCTTTCTCTCAAACCATTGCTTACAGGTGTTCCTGTACCTTTTGAAATGGAGGAGTCAAGACTATCTACATCAAAACTTACATATATATCTGTGCAATCGCTTAGGTAGCGGAGTACTTTACGGCTTACACTTTCAGGTCCGTTACGCCTTACTTCATTGGTGGTAATTACTTTAATGCCATGCTTTTCAATTAAAGCCCTTTCTTCTTTTTCATAATCTCTCAGCGATATAATCACTACATCTTCCGGCAATACCTTGGGGAATATTTTTCCAAGATGTTTTAATTGTTCCCATTGTTTGGTGGTCTTTTCATCCAAATCATGCACTTTCATTTCTTCGTTGTCTTCACCAATGGCAGTGGCTAAGCTCATGCCATGCATATTGCCAGATGGAGTGGTGTAAGGTGTGTGCAGGTCGGCATGTGCATCAATCCATATTACACCTAGTTTGCCTTTTGGTTTTGCCATTTTGATACCGGCAATAGTGCCTCCGGCAGTAGCATGATCTCCGCTTATTATTACCGGGAAGAAATGGCTTTTAATGGTATCACATACTGACTTGCTTACTCTTTCATACATCGTTACCATACCATTTATTCTTTTGGCGTAAGGCGATTGTATTGGTTCAAATAGCAACTGGTTTTCAACCTCCATTTTTTCTGAAGGGAAATGGACAAAAAAGTTGCTCATAAAGTCAAGCGCTGCAATTTTAATAGCATCGATACCTAAGCTTGCACCACGGGTGCCGGCGCCTATTTCGCTTGGCACTTCAATTAATTTTATATTCTTCATACAATTATTTAATAACTGCAACAGGGCAGGTGGTTAATAAGCAGTTTAGCATATTCCCTGTAAAGCAGAATGAACACAATCGTTTTTATTTAAACCGCCGCAGGGTTTCTCAACCCTGCCATCGGGGTAGCGTGGTTGCAAAGCTAATACATTCCTTTTAAAGGGCTGTCTCTGTTAATTGCGCCTGTTATTTTTAAAAGCCTGAACCGTACAAACATATCTTCGCTGTACCAATTTTCTTTTTTTGTTTTTCTTATTACTTCTGCATGTTCTTTCATATTGTAAGCAAATGCCTTCATGCTTTCTTTACTTTGCCAGATGCTGAAGGTGGCCTGTTTAATGTAAGGCATTTCACCAATACCTATGGATGTGATGAACCCTTTTGCTGAACTCATTTGATTGGCAACTGCACCCACATTTTTCCAAAAAGAAGATAATTGCGACAGCCTTATAGTGGCCCTTGTAAGAACGGCAATTGCCCCGATGTACTCACTTTGCCTTGGCAAACTACCAAAACATTCTTTTCCATCCCATTTGCCGTGGCCTTCTATTGGTTCAAGATAAAATGTACTGATTTCGCAATTAAATAATCTGAACCAGCCGTTAATAAAACTTCCATATAAATCTTGTATAGTTGAGTTAATTGAAACCAATTGATCAGGATGTACTGCCAATATTGCCCATTGCTGCCAGTCTGGATGTTTATCAAAAGTGCCGTTTTTGCCACAGCCAAGTAGTTTGTAAAATGTTGTTTTGGGATTGAACCAAAATGGGATACGATGAAGCGCCATGGCCAGTAATGCAAATGGGATGTATCTTTTTTTATAACGGACGATGGTGAGTGTAGCCAGCATACTGCAACAATAACAAGATTTTACTTATTTAGTTGATAAAAAAGGAAAGCCCCTCAACAGGGGCCTTCGTTAACCATATTACCAAAACCAAATTTATTGCTGCATACTTTCGGATGCGTTTTGCTCACCCTTTGTACTTTTTCTTTTGAATAGTGAGAAATCAATTTTACCAAACTTGTAAGAGAAATTAAGCCTGAACATTTGTGGGTCTCTCAATCGATCATAGTTCTGTATAAAATAATCGCTATAGCTATATTGACTGTTAACCCTTGTTCTGAAAATGTCGCTGATATTAAGTGAAACAGACGCTGCATTATTTTTTAAGAAAGATTTTTTGAATGCAATATCCATTCCCCAGCTTGGTTTGATGTAGCCTTGTGATGCACTCTGGCTCTGCATCATTGGCGGGCCACCCATGCCGGGGTTATTATTTACAGGAAGGTTTGTTTTTGATTGATATGTTGTTGTCAGCTGCACTGAAAAATTAGCAGGCAGTTTAAAATTGCTGTTGAATTTTGCAAACCAGCTCCACATGGCATCCTGTGAGGTGGCGTTGGCAATATTGTCAGTGTTTACTTTTGAGTTGTAAATATTTACATTGGTGCTAATGTCCCACCATTTGGCCAGGTAATTTACAGAAGTAACTTCTGCGCCGGCAGCATAGCTTGAGTTGGCATTGATATATGTATTAATCAGTTCTTTATTGCCTGTCAAATCATTAATCTCTTCAGATAAATACCTTGTGATAAGATTATTGCTGCGTTTATAATATACCGAACTTAATAACGTGTTTTTGTTTGAAAATGTTTTTAAGTATGATAATTCATAGGCTTGTGTAAACTCTGGCTTTAATGCAGGATTACCTCTTGTAATATTGAGCCTGTCAGTATAATCAGTATATGGTATCAGTTGGAAGAAGTTAGGCCTGTTTACTCTTCTTGTAGCACTAAATTGAATTTCCTGGCTACTGTTGATTTTTTGACTCAGGAATAATGAAGGAAATAAGCTAACTGGATATTTATTGCTGAATGAAGTACCAGAGCCAAGTAATGTTCCGGTATAATCAGAACGCTCTGCCCTTACACCAACTTTATAACTGAAATTTTTTATGCTGTTGCTTAATGTTACGTAAGCAGCATACACATTGTCAGTATTTTTGTAATTGCTGGCCGCAGAGGGTTGCAATTCATATTGACTGGTAACGGCATTAAAAACATAGTTGTCCAGATTGTTTATCCTGCTACGGAGTGCTGCCCTTAACCCTGTTTCAAATTTGAATGTTTTTGTAATGGGTAATACATAATCAGTTTGTATCACAAAATTTTTATCGCTGCCGTTGCCAACTACTTTTTCATAACCTGTGCTGGCTATAGTGCTGCTGTTGGTAGTGTAATAGTTGTTTGTATATAACGTACTGTTTTCATTTTTGCCAGTAAAATAGTTTGCATCAAGCGTCAATTCTTCACCTTCTTTTTTAAACAAATGCTTCATGCCAAATACAACACCTTGCCCGTTAAATTCTCTTGCGCCATTTGTAATACGCTGGCTACTGTTACTTATTTTTCCTGCACTATATAAGCTGTCGGTAGTAATATTGATGGTTTCATTCGGCCTAAATTCTCCATGCACTTTTATTCCTGATAAAGACAAAGTGGTACGGTTGGATATAAAGTAGTCAATGCCAATTTTTCCAAACATAAAACCTCCTTTTGTTCTGTTGTAATTGTCCTGGTAAACAGAAGTAAGCGGTACAGTCTGCAGGTTTTGCCTTTCGGTAGTGCCGTTGGTTATGCCTTTATTCTGGTTGCCATTAAATGCTGCAGTAAAGTTGAACTTGTTTTGGCGCAGGCTTATATCGCCACCGCCATTGAAAGCGCCTCGTTTATCAACACCTACTCTCACATTGCCATTGTAGCCTTTCTTTTTATTTTTCTTTAGTACAATATTTAAAATGCCACCACCTCCACCGCTGGCATCATATTTTGCAGATGGATTGGTTATCACTTCCACGCTTTCTATCACATCTGCTGGTATCTGGTCAAGCGAAAGAGTGGTAGGCCTGCCATCAACCAACAATTGCGGGGCTGCATTACGAATAGTTACATTTCCATCTATATCTACATTGGCAGAAGGTACATTACGCAGCACATCAACACCAGTGCCACCGGCACTCATAATATTTTTTTCTACATTAAATATTTTTTTATCTGCACTCAATTTTACGGATGGGGTTACTGTAGTAATAGTGACATCCTGCAAAACTTTGGCATCATTCTCCAATTTAATATTGCCAAGGTCTTTATCAAAAGAAGGCATTGAGCCCGGTGCATTTTGTTGTGGAGTGCCACCATTCATTTTTGGCATAAATGAAATGACGGTTTCATGCACTTTAAAACCTGCGCTGGAAACTTTTAGTGTAAGGCTGCTCATCACCGGCAGTTCTTCAAAATTAAATTCGCCATTATTTTTTGTAATGGTTGCTTTAAATAATACATCTTTCATTTTTTTTGTTACCGTATCCATTTTCTTTTGCATCAGCATTACAGATGCATCAGCAATTGGTTTACCTGCATCATCCACTAATTTTCCAAACACATGACCGGCATTGCCTGGGGCGCCACCTTGCATACCACCCGGCATACCCCCTGGCATTTGTGCCATTGCCTGTAATCCAAAAAAGATTGCTGCGATTGTTATTAGCTTTCTCATTGTTCGTTTTTTTTAATTGAACACAAAGCTATTTTATGACAGTGCAGTATTTTGACAAATGAGATAAAAGGGGTGAATGTTGCGACGAAATTTTGGTTGGTTCTTTTACGCTGTGATGGATGGGAAATGAGGAGTATGAGAGGTTATTTTAAAAAGTCTTATCAAAGCTTGCCTGTAATAGCGATGACTGAATCCTTGTAATTATCACTTACCGGCAATTCGATGCTCCCAATGAATACACTGGTTTTTTTAACGGCTGTAATAAAACCAATAGACACAATGTATGATTTATGAATACGGATAAATTTTGTTGTTGGCAATTGCTCTTCAACGGCCTTCATAGCCATACGGGTAACGATGGCTTTTGCAGAACTGTGCAGGTGAATTTTGATATAATCTTTTAATCCCTCAACGTAAACAATGTCATCAATGGTGACTTTTACCATACTGTATTCAACGTTTACAAAAAAGAAGCCGGGCTCTGGCTTGGTAACAGAAGCTTGTTGCCTTTTTAAATCAAACAATTCTTTGGCTTTGTTGCAGGCTTTCATAAATCTTTCCAGCGACACAGGCTTTACAAGGTAATCTGTTACTTCTAAATTAAAACCTTCGAGTGCATATTTCTCGTAAGCCGTAATTAAAATAATCATTGGCTTTACAGTAAGGCTTTGTATAAATTGTAAACCTGTAAGCCCGGGCATTTGTATATCAAGAAAGATGAGATCAATTTTTTGCTCCTGCAATGCTTTCATAGCATCAATAGAATTGTCAAAGCTGCCAACCAATTTTAAAAAAGGAAGTTTGCTGATGTTGTCTTCCAGCAGTTCAAGGGCCAGTGGCTCATCATCTACGGCAATGCAGTTAATCATTGGTAAGGTTTATCTCAAGTGTTACAGTAAAAAAGTCGTTTGATTTGTCAATCAGCAAGCGGTGCTTGTTTTTATATAGCAGGTTTAGCCTTCTCTCCACATTATTTAATCCTATACCAGAAGCTTTGTCTTTTATTTCTTCCGATTGTGGATTGTATTTGTTTTGCACTGTAAAGTACAACATGTTGCTGTTTGCTTTCAAATCAATATTAATGGCAGCCTGCTCAATCATACCTGTACCATGCTTAAATGCATTTTCAACAAACGGTATCAACAGCATCGGTTCAATAAAATAATTTTTATCAGTTTGATGAAAGGAAGTATTGATGGAAACTTTTTTTCCAAAACGCTGCTGCTGCAAGTCAATATAGCTTTGTAAATATTCGGCTTCTTTCTCCAGTGATACTTTGGCTTCATCTGTTTCGTACAGCATATAGCGCATGAGCGATGAAAGTTTTATCAAAGACGGCTCCAGCAAATCAGATTGCTTGCGTGCCAGCGCCACCATATTATTCAGCACATTAAACATAAAATGTGGACTTACCTGGGAACGTAACAATGATAATTCTGTTTTTAAAAACTCGTTCTCTTTTTCTATTGCAATATTCTCGGCATCAATTTTATCCTTTATTGTTCTGTATGCAATACTGCAGGCAAGCATAAAAAGAAAAATAAACGTCATGAAGAAAATGTGCTTTTGCAAAGTGTAGCCTGGGTTTGCCTGGTTAAAATTTTTTACCAGTACATAGTTTTGAAAAATGATTAGGGCAAAACAGGCAATAATGGATAAAAGAAAAATCAGGTATTTCTTTTTATAAATGAATTTAGGAAACAATACAAAAGCATTCAGGTAAAAGAAACCAATCAAAAACAAATCATTAATACGGATGATAATAAACTTGATGGTTTCGTTTTGTGGCGGCTTAGGCGGCTGCTCACTTGCGTTATATGAAGGCCGCAATAAGTAAGGCAATGAAAACAAAACCACCCATGCCGCAATATGCATTAGGATGACAGCCCATTTTTTATTGTACCAAGCTTGTTTCATGCTGCCAAATTAGGCATTCAGTATTTCAATTATTAAAAGCCTGCGACGTATTGCCATTTTCCTGCTACCAAAGCCACTTTGTTATGCAATCGTTTCCGTTTTGGCTACAGCTTGAAATTTATCTAAAAAACAGAAAATATTTGTAATAAACTTCTACCCATTTTATTAATTTCTTTGCAATGCACAAATATTGTTTTGTGTTTTCTACTACTTTTGCAACGCAAAAAATAATAAACATGCAATTATCTTCTTTACTTGACCGCTTTGCAGAACCTGAAACTTTAAAAATGGCCAAGCTTGGCCGTGAACTCCGTGCCCAGGGAATTGATGTGATTGACCTTAGCCTTGGCGAACCCGACTTTGATACGCCTCAGCATATTAAAGACGCAGCAATAAAAGCTATCAATGACAATTGGAGCCATTATACACCTGTGCCAGGCTTTTTAGATTTAAGAGAAGCTGTTTGTACAAAATTGAAAAGAGATAATAACCTTGATTATAAACCGGAGAACATTGTAACCTCAACAGGTGCCAAGCAAAGTTTAGCTAATGTGATTTTAGCTTTGGCTGATGAAGGGGAGGAAGTAATTATTCCAACACCATATTGGGTTACTTACAGCGAACTGGTAAAAATTGCCAGGGGAAAAGTAGTAGAGATTCGTTCTTCATTAGAAAGTGGTTTTAAAATAACGCCTGCTCAATTAGAAGCAGCTATCACAGCAAAGACAAAAGTTTTTTTATTTTCTTCGCCTTGTAATCCTTCTGGTGCAGTGTATAGTAAGGCAGAACTGGAAGGCTTGGCAGAAGTGTTTAGGAAGCACCCAAATATTTACATTATTGCTGATGAAATTTATGAGTATATCAATTTTGTTGGCAAGCATGAAAGCATTGCACAGTTTACAGATTTGAAAGACAGGGTGATTATTGTAAATGGCCTGAGCAAAGGTTTTGCAATGACAGGCTGGAGGCTTGGTTATATTGCTGCCAATGTTGAGATAGCAAAGGCCTGCGAAAAATTACAAGGACAGTTTACAAGTGCTACCTGTTCTATCGCACAGAAGGCAGGCGTTGTTGCATTAACGACTGACTTGAAACCATCTTTTGAAATGACAGAAGAGTTTACGAGAAGAAGGGCAAGGGTGCTTGAATTGGTAAAAGATATTCCGGGCATTAAATGTTTTGCACCCGAAGGCGCTTTTTATATTTTTCCTGATGTGAGCTATTATTATGGAAAAAGTGACGGCCAAACAACCATTACCAACTCTGCTGATTTCTCCATGTATTTGTTGAATACGGCGCATGTATCATCTGTAATGGGAGAAGCGTTTGGTGAACCCAACTGTGTTCGTTTTTCTTTTGCAAACAGTATGCAGAATATTGAAAGGGCATGGGAGAGGATTAAAGCGGCACTGGCAAAATTGAAATAGACAATACTATTGATGATTAAAATGAACCCCGAAGTTGTATTGCTTCGGGGTTCATTTTAATAATACTAGATTAATTTAATTCTTAAACAACAGCAGCACCTGTGTCATTTTAGCTTTTAATTCCTTCCTGTGTACAATAAAATCTAAAAAACCATGCTCTAATAAAAATTCACTGCGTTGAAAACCTTCAGGCAAATCTTTCTTAATGGTTTCTTTAATTACACGTGGCCCTGCAAAACCGATTAAAGCACCAGGTTCGCCACAAATAATATCTCCCAACATAGCAAACGAAGCTGTGGTGCCGCCAAAAGTAGGATCGGTGCAAAGTGAAATGTATGGCACACCTGCATCTGCTAATTGCGATAGCTTGCCACTTGTTTTTGCTAATTGCATCAACGAGAAAGCGCTTTCCATCATTCTGGCACCACCACTTTTATTTATAATCATAAAAGGAATGCGGTGTTCAATGCAATAATCGCAGGCACGGGCAATTTTTTCTCCCATCACACTGCCAAGGCTGCCACCAATAAATTCAAAATCCATACAGGCTACCACAAAGTCAAGTTCATTTATTTTTCCATGAGCCACAGTAATTGAGTCATGTATATCTGTTTTTGCATAGGTTTCTGTAAGTCTTTTGTTGTATGGTTTTAAATCGACAAAGCCCAAATAGTCCTTCGATACTACATTGGCAAACAGTTCGTTATAATTGCCTTCATCAAAAAGAATTTCAAAGTACTCATCGCTGCCAATGCGATGGTGATAATCGCATTTGGGGCATACTGATAAATTTTCTTTTAGTTCGCTGATGGTGCAGGTGTATTTGCAGTTGGGGCATTTACTCCAGAGGCCTTCGGGTGCGTCTGCCTTATCCTTTGTTTCGGTAAGTATGCCTTTTTTCTTCCGCTTAAACCAGCCGGAACCGGCAGATTTTGCTTCTGTATCTAAGGAGTTGGGTTCCTGGCCTCCAAGGAAGGCGTCGAAATCTTCATCTCTTGTTACCATAGTTAATGTGTTTTCCATATCCAAAAATCGTTAACGTTTTGCCGGATACGGAGGTTTAAAGGTAGGGTTTTACGGTATAAGGTAGAGGGGAGTAAGGTAAAGGGTGTAAGGCGCAAAGACTGCGACCTTACGCCCTTTACTTTACTCCTTTTATGCATTCCTGTTTATACAATTCAAATCATCAAATGCCACTTCCAGTCTTTTGCTGAAAGCTTCCTCGCCTTTGCGTAGCCATACACGTGGGTCGTAATGTTTTTTATTGGGAGAATCAGCTCCTTCAGGATTGCCAAGCTGGCCCTGTAGGTATGCTTCCATTTTTTTGTAGTTATTGAGAATGCCTTCCCAGAAAGCCCATTGCAAATCAGTATCAATATTCATTTTGATAGCGCCATAACCAATTGCTTCTCTTATTTGGTGCTGCGGACTGCCGCTGCCACCGTGGAATACAAAATACACAGGCTTTGGCCCTGTTTTTAATTCTTTCTCTATATACACCTGGCTATTGTGTAATATAACTGGAGTTAATTGAACGTTACCTGCTTTATACACACCATGTACATTGCCAAATGCCGCTGCTACGGTAAACAAATCGCCAACCTTACTTAATTCTTTATAAGAATAGGCCACATGCTCGGGCTGAGTATATAATCTTGCATTATCAATATCGCTGTTGTCAACACCATCTTCTTCACCGCCTGTTACGCCCAATTCTATTTCTATGCCCATACCCAATGGCGCCATGCGTTTATAAAATTCAACAGAGGTGTGAATATTTTCTTCTATAGGTTCTTCACTTAAATCAAGCATGTGTGATGAAAAGAGCGGCTGGCCTTTTTCTTTAAAGAATTGTGCACCGGCATCAATCAATCCACTTACCCATGGCAACCATTTTTTTGCTGCATGGTCGGTATGCAACACCACCGGCACACCATAATACTTTGCTACATTATGTATATGCAATGCGCCTGATACTCCGCCGGAAATATTGCCCTGCAGCTTATCATTCGGCATTCCTTTACCTGCCACAAACTGTGCCCCGCCATTGCTGAATTGTATGATAACAGGTGAATTTACTTTAGCTGCAGTTTCCAAAGTAGCATTGATACTGTTGGTGCCAATGCAGTTTACTGCTGGCATTGCAAACTGGTTGTCTTTTGCATCGTTGTAAAGCGCCCTTAGTTCTTCGCCGAATAATACACCGGCCCTGTATTTTCCCATGATGTTTAGTTTGGTTTGTACAAAAATAATAGAATTTGGGTTTTGATAGAGTGATATTTAATAAGTTGTGCAGAGGATAAGATAATAGCCAATGAAATATCAATCCAATTGTTTTAGCAAACGATTGAAATAAGCTGGCGCATGTAATAAACGGCTTCCATACCAACTGAACATTTCGCCATCTACCAGCATAATTTTTGTGCCTGGTAATTGTTTCTGCAGTTCATCAATATGTTTTTGTTTAAAAGGGTATGGCTCAGAAGATAGTAACAGCAGTTCACATCTCTTTTCTCTAATATCATCCACATCAATTGTGGGATACCTTGTTTGCGATGCAAAGATATTTTTAAAACCACACCTGGTAAGCATATCATGAATAAAAGTGTCTTTACCAATTGTCATGTAAGGGTTTTGCCAGATTAAATAAGCAGTTCTTAATTTCTTTATTGGTTTTATTTTGCCAAAGCCTATTTCTATGTTATTAATAATTGTGTTTGCTTTTGATGAGGTATTTGTCAGTAAGCCAATATTGCCTGTCATTTGCAGGGCATCTTCCAATGTAGATATGTCTGTTACATATACATTGTAATTGCAGGCTATATTTTCAATTTGTTCTTTTACATTTTCTTCTTTGTTGGCAATAATCAAATCGGGTTGTAGTGCTTTTATTTTTTCAGAATGAACATTTTTTGTGCCGCCAATAATGGTTTTAGTTTTTTGCCATTCTACAGGATGGATACAAAATTTAGTGATGCCAATAATTTGTTCGTTTAATCCTAAATCATATAATAACTCTGTT
>CAZBTD010000066.1:0-18939 GCA_964494815.1 uncultured Ferruginibacter sp.
AAAACGGAGATAGAAATTGAGTAACATCGTCAAAAATTATGGAGCGGCAAGATAATCGTTATTGTGTAAATGTAAAAAATACACATCGAAAGGCGAAAGGCTTTTTATTGCAATCGTTTGATATTTTAAATATGCGATAAAATTTTTTGAAGTGCTGTTGTTGTATAAATGTGCCTTTACCCTATTTTTGCCAAAACTTTTAATAATCCATGGAATCATCATCTAAAAAATACACCGGCCTTTATTGGTTATTGTTTTTTGCTTCTGTAGCAGCTTTCTTCTTTGTTTATAAGATTGGTGGTGGCTATTGCTCTATGGTGTTGCCTTTCAACTGCACTTTCTTTGCAAAGGCAATGGATTTGATGTAAACTTTTTCATTTACCGGCTTTTGTAATTTGTTGCGACATTTACTCAGCTTGGCACGAGACTTCGATAGACGGGTTTACCGCTTATTTTTTCATACTTCTATTCCACATAGAAAAAGCGGCTGTTTTTTTGAGACAGCCGCCTTTTTTTAATTACTTATCCGATTATAATCAATGCCCCGTTAATATCGTATGCCCCAGCTTATCCCTTTTGGTGGTTAAATATTTTTGATTGTGTTCATTTGGTTTTACTTCAATGGCAATATTCTCTACTACCTCCAATCCATAGCCCAAAAGGCCTGCACGCTTGCGTGGGTTATTGCTAAGGAGTTTCATTTTGCTGATGCCGAGGTGGCGGAGTATTTGTGCCCCTACGCCATAGTCCCTTTCATCCATACCAAAGCCCAGTTCAAGATTTGCCTCTACGGTATCAAGCCCTTGTTCCTGCAGCTTGTATGCTTTTAATTTATTCAGCAGCCCAATGCCACGGCCTTCCTGGTTCATATACAGTACCAATCCTTTTCCATCAGCCTGTATCATCTGCATCGCTTTGTGCAGTTGCTCGCCACAATCACATCGCAACGAACCAAGGATATCACCAGTAACACAACTGCTGTGTACCCTCACCATCACAGCCTCCTCTTTTTGCCATTCACCTTTTTTTATTGCAAGGTGTATATCGCCTGTGTTTAATTGTTTAAAAGCAATGAGCTCAAAGTATCCATATTTTGTTGGCATCTGCACTCTTTCCTCTTCATGTATCAGCGTTTCTTTAGTAAGCCTGTATTCAATCAAATCTTTTATGCTAATGAGTTTCAAATCAAATTTCTCAGCTATTTCTCTCAACTGCGGCAGTCTTGCCATGGTGCCATCTTCGTTCATTATTTCTACCAATACGCCTGCTTCGCCAAAGCCTGCCAGCCTTGCCAAATCAACCGTAGCTTCTGTATGCCCCGACCTTCTTAGCACACCGCCTTTTTTAGCCCTTAATGGGAAAATATGGCCCGGCCTTCCAAAATCTTCGGGTTTTGTAGCATCGTCAATTAATGCTAATACTGTTTTACTGCGGTCGCTGGCACTTATGCCCGTGGTGCAGCCATGCCCTAATAAATCGATGCTCACAGTAAATGGTGTTGCATGCAGGGAAGTGTTATCCCTTACCATTGGCTCCAGGTTAAATTTATTGCACAGCTCTTCTGAAATGGGTGCACAAATAAGCCCACGGCCATGGCGGCTCATAAAATTGATAACTTCTGGTGTTACATTGGCAGCAGCGGTAATAAAATCACCTTCATTCTCCCTGTCTTCATCATCCACCACTATTACCAGTTTGCCGTTTTTTATATCTTCAATCGCAATTTCAATACTATCCAGCATATTTTTACAATTTGCAGCAAAGGTAACAGGGTTTGCTTTTCTATTATTTGCTCAATAGGGAAAGATTGTTTTGCCCTATTTATAAACAGCTGTTTTTTGCAAGCATGGTTTATTGAATAAAAAAGGTTTCTTTTGCACAAATAACAACTGCTTTTACAGGCGGTTTATCTGATAATTTAAGCAACGGATTTATCACAACATTTGTCCTTATACAGGAAAAGACTACGATTACCAAGCAGTTTATATATAAACTGCCCTGCTGCGGTTGCTTCCATATAAAAGATATGTTTCGTAATAATTTTTTAATCAAAAAACATTGATATAAAACACCTATACTATCAACTTTGCAAAAACTAAAACTATGAATATGAGAAAACGATTGGGGATGCTTATTGCAATTATAACCATCTTCAGCATTAGCGTAACAGCACAGGTAACTACCAGTAGTATTACCGGTGCAGTATTATCAGAGAAAAATGAACCGCTGGCTGGGGCTACAGTTACGGCAATTCACACGCCTACGGGTTCTGTATATACAACCTCTGCACAAAAGAATGGCCGGTTCAGCATTCCAAACGTAACGCCTGGCGGGCCATATACAGTTACTGTTTCCTTTGTTGGATATAGCAATTACGAAAAAACAGATATAAATGCACCACTCGGTGATAAGTATGATATAATAATACCCATGTCTGCATCTGCCAAGGAGTTGACAGCAGTAGTAGTATCTGCAAAGGCGGGAGTACAAAAAACAGGCGCTTCCACTAATATAAATGTAAGACAGATACTAACTGTGCCTAATGCCAGCAGGGGACTTACCGGTCTTACAAAGCTTACGCCCCAGGCAAATGGCAACAGCTTTGCAGGCATGAACAGCAGGTATAATAACATTACCATTGACGGGTCTGTTTTTAATAACAATTTTGGACGCTCAGGCGAAGGAATGGTGCCGGGAGGTTCTGCACAGGCTATTTCAATTGATGCACTTGACCAGATACAAGTAAATATTGCTCCGTTTGATGTGCGACAGGCTGGCTTTGTTGGTGGTGGTATTAATGCTGTTACCAGGAGAGGTACCAATAAATGGTATGCAACTGCTTATACCTATTATAAGCCTACCAGCCTTTATGGTACAAATGTGGAGAACTCAAAAGTTAGCAATTCCAACCTGTCCAATAAAGTATTTGGGGGCAGTGTTGGCGGTGCTATTATTAAAGACAAATTATTTTTCTTCATCAATGCAGAAAAAGAAAAAAGTACAAAGCCGGGCCAGGTATGGCTTGCTAAAAGACCGGGAGTAACTGATGGTAATCCACAGGAAACTCCTGTTCTTGCTACCGACCTTGACAGGCTGAGCGCTTTTCTTAAACAGGAATATGGGTATGAAACCGGAAATTACGAAGGCTATAATTTTGGATTGGACAATTATAAAATCTTGGGCCGTATAGACTGGAATATTTCTAATAAACATAGGTTAACATTAAGGTACAACCAGTCAAAAACAGAAGAAGACGACCAGATTAATAACTCAAGTACTATTGGGTCTTCTTTTGGCAATGGCAGAAGAGGTGGAAAAACAAGTGGTATGTCCTATGAAAATTCTAACTTTTTGAACAGGACAGAAGTGAAATCCGGCGTTCTGGAACTTAACTCTGTTTTTAATAATAAGATATCAAGCCAGTTCCTTGTATCTTATACAGATAATCAGCCAAAACGTATAACCTCCACTATTGTACCCTTTGTTGATATCATGAAGGAAGGCGATCCAAACAGTGTGTATATCTCATTTGGTACTGATCTTTTCTCATATAAAAATTTTATTGTTGACAGGGCATTTAATGCCGCAGAGAATATTACTTATAACGTGGGTAAACATAGCCTTGTATTTGGTGGAAGTTTTGAGCATATGGAATTCCAGAATTCTTTTACCAGCGGTTCAGGCGGTGGCTATTACAGGTATGCATCTGTGCAGGATTTCATCGATAAAAAGGCTCCAATAGTTTTTGCAGTTTCCTATGATCCAAACAACCCAACCGGTATAGCAGTGCCATCTGCAAAATTCAACCAGCTAGGTGTATATGCACAAGACATTTTTACGGCCAGCAATAAATTCAAATTAACATATGGATTAAGGGTAGATGTTCCAACTTATCCTTATACCCCACCTAAAAATCCTGCGTTGGATTCAGTTGTATTCAGGGACGAAAATGGCAATAAAGAAAGTTTTGATGTAAGCAAATTCCCGAACTCAAAACCACTTTTCTCTCCAAGAGTTGGTTTCACTTATGATGCAAACGGCGACAGATCATTGGTGCTTCGTGGTGGTTCTGGAATTTTTACTGGCCGTATTCCTTTTATATGGCTTGTTAACCAGGTGGGTGATAACGGCGTTATAAGGGCGCAATACCAGGCTTCTGCTGCGGAATTAGCAACCATTACCTACAACACAGACAGAACAACCTATATTCCTAAAAATCCACCTGCAGTAGGTACCACTATCCCAAGCGGATCCAGCTATAGCGCAGCGGTAAAAGATTTTAAAATGCCACAGGTATGGAGGAGTAACCTTGCTGTTGATAAAAGATTACCTAATAATATAACCATGAGCCTGGAAGCTACCTATACAAAAATGATCAATAACGTGTATTACAGGAATGCTAACCTCGGCTTTCAAACCGGGCAATTAGGTGGTGCTGATGATAACAGGCCTGTTTATGCTACAAGGCTTAACAGTAATATTAACAGGATGTCCATTCTGGACAACACAAACAAAGGGATGAGCTTTACCATTACTCCAATGATACAAAAATCATTTGCTAATAACTGGGAAGCAAGTTTTGCATATACATACACATATGCAAAAGATGTTGCCATAGGCTCAAGTGACCAGGCGGCAAGCGGATGGACTACCAATAATATCGCCGGCAATCCAAATAATCCTGAATTGGGCTATTCAAATTTTGCAGTACCTCATCGTGTTGTCGCTTTTGCATCTTATAAATTCAATTACCTTAATAAGCAGGCAGCAACTACAATCAGTTTGTATTATTCCGGTCAGAGCCAGGAAAGATATAGCTATCGTTACAGCGGCGACTTAAATAATGACGGTGCTACAAATGACATCATTTACATTCCAAGGGATCCTTCAGAAATTAAGTTTGCACCGTCATTTACAACAGGCGGTGTCACATACACAGCACAGCAACAAAGTGATGCATTTTTTGCCTTTGTAGAAAAAGACAGCTATTTGAAAAAACATAAAGGGCAGGTAATGGATCGCTATGGTGCAGTTTTACCATGGGCGCATTCTTTGGATATGAGAATATTACAGGACTTTTCTATTATGGCTGGCAATAAGAAGCACACATTACAATTAAGTGCAGATATCACCAATGTACTTAACCTGCTTAATAAGCATTGGGGATTCAGGTATTCCTATAATTTTGGAAACTTCCAGGATCAGGCATTGCTTGGATTAGCCTCAGGGTTTAATAGGGCAGATCCTGTATATACTTTTAATCCATCTGCAGCAAAAAAGGTTTTTCAACCAGACTATTCAACAAGAAGCACTTGGGGTATAGTATTAGGAGCTCGCTATATCTTTAATTAACAGAAGTAAATTATATACATAATAAAAATGCCACGGTTTTAACCGTGGCATTTTTATTTGGGCTATTGTATATTGGCTTTTCCTTTTTTTAATTACTTACCCTTTTGCAAACCCCATCCCCATTTTAAAAAATCAGGGAAACTTCTTGCCCATGTGGGTACATCATGCTTGCCATCTTCCAGCTCAAGATATTCTATATCACTATTGCTGTAACCTTTCTTTTTAAGTTCATCAATAAGGCTTATAGTATCGTCAATGGCATCAATTATGCCATTGTTGTTCCGGTCGGCAGTTTCATCTTTGGTACCCACTTCAAAAAAGAATTTAAGCCAGGGATAATACCCTCCTTCCCTTACCTGCCGGTGCATAATACGGTGAATTTCCTCATCAAAATCCTCATCTTCCTGTGCTTTATCACGCCACCAAAAACTGCCGCTGAAAGCGCCCATTTTTACAAATTCAGCCGGGTGGTTCCATACAATATCCATGGCGCTTAAAGCACCAAGAGAAAAACCGGCAAATGATTTTTCTTTAAAGGAAGGGATGAGATATGTTTCCCTTATAAAGGGAATTACTTCCTTCATTACAAAATCAGTATGCTGTTGTGCTTTAGTTCCCCTGCCTTTGTAATCCAGTATGTTAGCGGTGGCATATTCATTGCGCCTGTCGGCGCTGCAATGCATGCCCACACAAAGCAATGGTGCTATTTCATTTTGTTCGTAAAGCTGTTCCAGTATTTTTTCAAACTGCATTTTCACCAAATCCTGCCCATCGTTGATGATGAGCAAACTCATTTGTGCAGGCTGGGCCACATTTAATGGCAGGTAGCAGTCAACTTTTACTTCCCTGTTTAAATAAACAGAATCTATTACGTGGTTTTCGATAGTAATGTACTCAACGTTTTCCCTAAGCATATTTTTCAAAAATAGGGAAAAGGTTGTAAGGTGTAAGGTTTGGGGTTTAAGGTTTTTTGCCCTTTTACCATAAGCCATATACCTTCTGCCTTATGCCATATAAATATTTGGTAAATAGGCATGATGAAAATATATTTGATACAGTTGAAACCAAAACTATCTTCACTTCTCAAAAATTACATGTATGAAAAAGATTGGCATCCTGCACGGAAAAGAAAGAACCTTTCCTGAAGCATTTGTTGAAAGGGTAAATAGTAAAAATGTAGATGGCATCATTGCCGAGCCTGTATATATTGAAAAAGTAATGCAGGGCGTGGCAACAGATTACGCAGTTATTTTCGATCGCATATCGCAGGACGTTCCGTTCTACAGGGCATTTTTAAAAAATGCAGCGCTTTGCGGCACAGCCGTTATCAACAATCCATTTTGGTGGAGCGCTGATGAAAAGTTTTTCAACAACTGCCTGGCTACAAAAATTGATGTGCCAGTTCCTAAAACAGTAATACTGCCTTCGAGGGATTTGCCAGCTGATACTTCGAGTGAATCATTTCGCAATCTTTCTTATCCATTAGATTGGGGAGGTATTTTTAATTATGTTGGTTTCCCTGCTTATATGAAGCCATTTGCAGGAGGTGGGTGGAAGAATGTTTATAAATTAGAAAGCATTGATGATTTTTTTGAGAAGCATGCAGAAACAGGCGAATTGGTGATGCTGCTGCAGGAAGAAATTATTTTTGAAGAGTATTATCGTTGCTATTGCATTGGCGGAAAATATGTACGCATTATGAGTTATGAGCCACGTAATCCTCATCACCTGCGTTATGTAGCAGATTTTAAACCCGATGCTGCTAAATTAAAATTGATGACAGACATCGTTCTGCGTATCAATAAATATCTCGGATACGATTTCAACACAGTTGAATTAGCACTTCGTGATGGCGTTCCTTACGCTATTGACTTCTGCAACCCTGCGCCAGATGCAGACAGGGCCAGCGTAGGCGATGAAAACTTTGAATGGGTGGTGGAAACTGCCGCTAATTATGCAATAGAAAAAGCACAAGCACATGTACCTGGAGCAGATAATTTAACATGGGGAGAGTATATTAAAAAAAGTGCTGCAAAAGAGAAATTGTATAAGGGCTAAGATAGAATATTACATTCACCCAATGTTCAATATTCAATACTCAATATTCAATACTAAATAACTAATGGCAAACATATCCTACAAAAATTTCACAATCGGCGTGGAAGAAGAATACATGGTGATAGATCCCAACACAAGGGAACTAAAAAGCCATGAGCAAAAGATTGTGCATGAGGGACAAAAAATAATAAAAGACAAAGTGAAGGCGGAGATGCACCAGGCCGTGGTGGAAGTGGGTACTGATATTTGCCAGGATGTAGACGAAGCATTTATAGATGTATCTACACTCCGGAAAACAATCAGCGGTATTGGCGAAAGCCTGGGATTAAAGCTTGGCGCTGCCGGCACACATCCTTTCAGCCATTGGGAAAGCCAGTTGATAACAGACCATGTACGCTATAACGAAATTGTAAACGAACTGCAGGAAGCTGCCCGGAGCAATTTAATTTTTGGGCTACACGTACATGTAGGTATGGAAAACAGGCAGATGGCAATACATATTGCTAACTCAGCAAGATATTTTCTGCCACATGTGTATGCACTCAGTACCAATTCCCCATTTTGGGAGGGAAGGCAAACCGGTTACAAAAGTTTCCGCACAAAAGTATTTGATAAGTTTCCACGTACCGGTATCCCGGACTATTTTGAAAGCATTGAAGCGTACGAAAATTATGTAAACCTTTTAATACGCACCAATTGTATCGACAATGCAAAAAAGATATGGTGGGATCTAAGGGTGCATCCTTTCTTTAATACAGTTGAGTTCCGCATATGTGATATACCAATGACGGTGCATGAAACCATTGCTATTGCAAGCCTGTTCCAGGCTATTTGTGCTAAGTTGTATAAATTAAAAAGCCAGAATCTCAATTTCATGATGTACTCCCGGGCATTGCTCAATGAAAATAAATGGCGTGCCAGCCGTTATGGTATCGATGGCAGCCTGATTGATTTTGGTAAAGAGAGTGAAGTAAATACCCGTGTACTTATTTATGAATTGCTTGATTTTGTAGATGATGTGATACCGCACCTCGGCAGCAAACATGCTATTAATTATGTACACAAAATATTAGAGAATGGTACCGGTGCCGACAGGCAACTGGCTGTGTATGAAAAAAATAAAAGCTTAGTGGAAGTGGCAGATTATATCACAGGTAATTTTCTTGCCGGAATATAATACCTGTTATCGTATTGATAGCAAGCCCACTTTTTGTGGGCTTTTTTATACAAGTAATAAACTCATTGCAAGAAGAATTTATTTTCTTATCTGCATCTTTGTTATTTACAATGTCAAAATGAAAGTAGCTTATAAAACATTCAACCTTCCTTTCAAATATCCTTTTACTATTTCAAAAGGAACAAAAACACACCAGCCAACATTAATTGTAGAACTGGAGCATTTCGGTTTTAAGGGTTATGGCGAAGCGCCTGCTATTGCTTACTATAATATTCCTGTAGAAAAAATGGTGGAAGATTTAGAAGGCAAAAAACAGTTTGTAGAAAAATTTGCTTTTTCAGATCCCGAACGTTACTGGCATTACCTGCATCATTTGTTTCCCAATAATTCTTTTTTGGTATGTGCATTAGATATCGCCGGCTGGGACTTGTTTGGAAAAATAAAAAGAAAACAGTTGCATGAATTATGGAATCTTGATACAAATAAATCTCCATTAACCGATTATACTATTGGCATTGATACAATAGAAAAAATGCTGGAGAAGATGAAAGAAAAACCCTGGCCTGTTTATAAAATAAAAGTGGGAGTAGATGGCGATATTGAAATGGTGGAAGCACTACGAAAACATACGGATGCTATGTTGAGAGTGGATGCTAATGCCGGCTGGACGTTGGAACAGGCACTACAAAAAATTCCCCAGCTTAAGGAATTAGGTGTAGAGATGGTGGAACAACCATTGGCAAAAGATAATTGGGAAGGGATGAAAATACTATATGAAAAGTCGCCGCTTCCATTATTTGCTGATGAAGCCTGCGTGGCTGAGGGGGATGTAGAAAAATGTTTGAATCATTTTCATGGTATCAATATCAAGCTTACAAAGTGCAGCGGCATTACACCTGCAAGAAGAATGATAGCAAAAGCAAGGGAACTCAATATGAAAGTAATGGTGGGTTGTATGAACGAATGCTCTGTGGGCACAGCAGCCATTGCACAACTGGCACCACTGCTTGATGTGGTAGATATGGATGGGCCGTTATTGCTCACGGAGGATGTTGCTAAAGGAGTTACATTCGATAATGGTAAAATTGGTTATACCAACTTGCCTGGCTTAGGCATAAACATAAACTGGTAAACCATCACAATACATGAGTGAAGCCGAAGAGATATCAAACTTAAATGCAAAGCCAGGCGATAGCGCAGAAAGCACCACATCGCTGCCACGTACTATCATAAGCCTTCTTTTTTTTGTGTTGTTATACTACTGGCTTTTTAAAAGCTGGATGGTTGTAATTGCTTTGGTGGTAGTGTTACTCATTCATGAGTCGGGGCATTTTGCTGCAATGAAGTTTTTTGGCTACAAAGGGGTAAATATGACATTTGTACCATTCGTTGGTGCTTATGTTTCCGGGAGGACAACTGACTTATCAAATAGGAATAAGATGATTGTATTGCTGGCCGGGCCTGTGCCAGGGGTCATTATAGGAAGCGTATTACTATTGTTTCATCACTATAATCATCAGCAAGTATATTTTTTATTTGCAATAATATTTTTGCTTCAGAACACTTTTAACCTTTTGCCAGTTTTGCCATTAGATGGAGGACAGTTTTTTGAGGCGTTGTTTTTTGGCGGGGGTAAGGTAATGCAGTTGATATTTTTATACCTGTCACTGGCATTGGTAATTTTCGTTTCATTTTACTGGAAACAGAATTGGGCTTATTTGCTTTTGACGTTACCACTTATTTTTAAAATCTTCCGCACACATCATACAGCAAGAATACATAAAAAACTGGATGCTGCATGTGTTGATTATGCTTGCACCTACGATGATTTGACTGATGATGAGTACTGGCAAATACGCAATGTAGTTGTTGAGGAAAGCAAAATACTTTCAAGAAAATTTACTACAGGTGAATATGCCGGGAACGAGCATGAGTTAATCCCTTTTGTAGAGAGTATATTGGTGCGGCCATTTGAAGACAAACTAACATCTGTACAAAAACTGCTTTTTTTATTGATATGGGCTATTGCTTTTGCAACACCTATATTAATTTGGGCATGGCACAGTACGTCGCTCTAATTTGCATTTGTTGTATAACATTTATGTCTCCACTTTTTTTCTTCTTTGTAATAATTGTTACAAATAAGTTTACTTGCCGAAAATAGCTTTGCTCTAAAATTACCAAAAATGTTAAAGGCAATAGGGCAAATATTTTTAATCATAACTGCCCCACTTTTTGTAACAGCACAGGATACTGTGCTTCTAACAAAGGAGTCAATTTTAATAGCTGCTGCTGCTAAAAACCTGCAGGTGAAAATTGCAGAGCAGGGTTACTTTTCGGCAGTAGCCGGTTATCAGCAAACAAAGGCTATTTATCTTCCTAATATAAATCTCTCCTACACTGCTATTACCACCACTAACCCTTTGATGTCTTTTGGTTCAAAGATTAACCAGGAATCTGTTATAATGGCCGACTTCAATCCTACGCTCATTAACAACCCGGGTAATATTCAAAACCTCAATACAAAATTAGAGGTACAGCAGCCGATAATTAATTATGATGCTATATATCAACGCAAAGCGGCAAAAGCACACGCAGATGCAATGAAATTAAAAATGGAACGCTCCGCAGAATACATTTCGTTTGAAACAGATAAAGCATATATGCAATTACAAATGGCTTATGCCGTGGTAGATGTATTGGTAAAAGTAAAACAAACTGTACTTGCAAATCAAAAACTGGCGAATGACTATTACAGCAATGGTATGCTGCAAAAATCGGAGCTGCTAAACGTACAAGTGAGAGTTACCGAAATTGATAATCAATTGCAATATGCAAAATCAAATATCCGCAACGCATCAGATTACATACATTTTTTAATGAATGAACAATCGGATGCTGTTATAAAACCGGTTGATACATTATCGTATCATCAAAAGGATTTAACAGCGGTAATATTGAATGATAACCGTAAAGATATAGCGTCATACAACAAAGCACTTGAAGCATATAATAATATAAAGCTATCAGCACAAAAAAAAATATTGCCAAGACTAAATGCATTTGGTAGTTATGAGCTAAATGATAAACGGGTATACAATTTCAGGGGCGAAGGTTATATAGTAGGTATACAGTTGTTGTGGAATGTATTCGATGGGCTCAAGACAAAAGGCGCAACACAGCAGGCGAAGGCCAATTTTAAACAAGCAGAACAGGAATTGGCTCAGTATAAATTGCAAAGCATGCTCGAAATAAATAAGTCTCTGAGGCAATTGAATGATGCGGCTGCAAAAATCAGACTTATAAAACTGGCGCTTGAGCAGTCGCAGGAAGCTTATCGTATCCGCAGTAATCGATTTACACAAGGGCTTGAAAAAACAACCGATCTGCTGAATACTGAAATGCAGGTAACACAAAAGGAACTAGAGTACTATCAAGCACTGCTTGAGTATAATGTCACAGCATCCTATCTCAATTTTTTAAATAAATAATAATGAAATTTTACACAATCGGGATTATCGCAATTGTTACAATGACCATTGGCTGTTCATCCTCTGATAAAAAAACGAATAACGCAGAAAAACCAGTGGAGGTAGTTGTAAGTAAAACAATGACAGGCGATACTGGAAGCAATGTTGCTGCAAGCGGCAAACTGGTGGCAAGGAATACGGCAAATGTAAGTACCCGTATGATGGGCTATATTACTGCCATGCATGTACAGATAGGGCAGCAGGTGCATGCCGGACAATTGCTTATAAATGTAAATAATACGGATGTTGTAGCAAAAAGTGGGCAGGTAACTGCACAGATAGCACAGGCGCAGGCTAACCTAAACAATGCACAAAAGGATTATGAGCGCTTTGAAAATTTGTATAAAGCACAAAGCGCTACTGCCAAAGAATTAGATGATATGCGTACACGGTATGAAGTAGCCAAAGCAGGTTTGTTGACTGCTCAGCAAATAAAAAAGGAGGTAAATGCCCAATTCTCTTATTTAAATATTACAGCTCCAATATCAGGAGTGGTTACCCAAACTTTTGTGAAACAGGGCGATCTGGCCAATCCTGGTATGCCATTATTGTCAATTGAAGCACCCACGCAGTTGCAGGCAGAGGTAATGGTTTCAGAAAATGACATTGTAAAAATAAAAAGTGGTATGCCCGTACAAGTGAACCTTAAGTCATCTGGCGAAATATCAAAGGGTAATGTATCTGAAGTTAGCATGTCGGCAAGCAATACAGGTGGCCAATACATAGTAAAAGTAAACCTGTTGCAACCATCAAAAAATTTATTGCCAGGCATGTTTGTAAATGTACTGTTTCCAATAGCAAGAAAACGAACTGATACATTGTACAATACAAATACCATAATGGTACCAGAAAGCGCTTTGGTACATAATGGGCAACTCACTGGCTTATACACGGTAAGTAGTAACAGTACCGCTGTGTTACGTTGGGTGCGTATTGGAAATCAATATGGTAACGAAGTGGAAATATTATCAGGGCTTAATGCAGATGAAGCATATATCGTATCAGCAGCCGGTAAATTATATAACGGTATAAATGTGAAGGTTAAGTAATTACAACAAGCATAATTGTTTGGCAAATAAAAATATTCAGGTGATGAAAGAAGGTATATCAGGTAAAGTGGCTCATTTTTTTATCAATTCAAAATTGACAATATTGTTAATGGTGGCATTGATGGTGATAGGAGTGTATAGCTCCACATTAATACCCAGGGAAGAAGAGCCGCAGATAAATGTGCCGATGGCAGATATTATGATTGGCTATCCCGGCGCTAATCCAAGGGAAGTGGAAAACAGGGTGGTAAAACCATTAGAGAAAGTTATCTCCAATATCAAAGGTGTGGAGCATGTACATAGTATGGCGATGAACGGAAGGGCAATGATAATTGTGCAGTTTTTTGTAGGGCAGGATATAGAACGCTCTTATGTAAAACTATATGACGAGTTGATGAAGAACGAAAGCATCTTCCCACCGGGTGTTTATAAGCCGATTGTTAAAACACGTTCTATTGATGATGTGCCAATGATGGGGCTTACATTGTGGAGCGACAAATATGATGATTACCAGTTGCGGCAAATGGGAGAAGAATTAGCTACTGAAATAAAAAAAATAAAAGATGTCTCGGTAACTAAAGTCATTGGCGGGAGAACAAGGCAACTCAAAGTAATACTTGATAAGGATAAACTTGCTGGCAACGGGCTTGATGCATTAAACATCCTGCAAATGATACAGGCAAATAATGGCAGCAACCAATCGGGGAGTTTTGTAAAAAATGATCAAGAATTTTTAGTAACAACGGGACAATTTTTTTCTACGCAGCAAGATGTGGAAAATCTTGTTGTTGGTACCAACCAGGATATGCCTGTGTATTTAAAGCAGGTAGCAACAGTTGAAGATGGCCCATCTTCCCCGGCAAATTATATTTCGTTTGGTTATGGACAGGCTAACGATTCGTTTAAAAATTTCAAATCAGATTACCCTGCCGTTACAATATCAATATCAAAGTTGAAAGGTGCCGATGCAATGAAGATTGCAGATGTGATTTTGGAAAAAACAAATGAGCTGAAAAAATCATTGCTTCCTGATGAAGTGAAAGTAGAAGTGACCCGTAATTACGGAGAAACCGCTTCGCACAAAGTGGGTGAATTATTAATGCATCTTGGTATAGCCATTCTTGCGGTAACAGTATTGGTAATGCTGGCAATGGGATGGCGAGGTGGTCTCGTCGTGTTTTTTTCTGTACCACTCACATTTGCACTTACACTTTTTAGCTACTACCTGCTAGGTTATACATTAAACCGTATCACACTGTTTGCTCTCGTATTTGTTGTGGGTATTGTTGTTGATGACAGCATTATTATAGCCGAAAACATGCACAGGCATTTTAAGATGAAGCGCCTGCCATTTAAGCAAGCCGCTATCTACGCAATTAATGAAGTGGGAAACCCAACTATCCTGGCTACTTTCACAGTAATTGCCGCTATTCTGCCAATGGCATTTGTTTCGGGTATGATGGGGCCTTATATGAGCCCAATGCCAATAGGAGCATCTATTGCTATGTTGCTCTCATTATTTGTAGCATTAACAATTACCCCCTATTTAGGTTATCATCTTCTTCGTGAAAAAGATAAACAGGAACATAATCAGGAACATAATATTGAAACCAACTGGATTTACAAAGTATATAAAAAAGCCGAACAGCCATTTTTAAACAGTCGTACAAAAAGGTGGGTGATGTTGGGTGTCACTATGTTGCTGTTGATTGGTTCTGTGGCAATGTTTTTTACAAAAACAGTTGCAGTAAAAATGCTTCCCTTTGATAATAAAAATGAAATACAGGTGGTGATAGATATGCCGGAGGGCACCACACTGGAAAAAACTGCTGCCGTTGCAAAAGATATTGCTCAATATTTAACTACTATTCCTGAAGTGGTGAATTATCAAAACTATGTTGGGTTTTCTGCACCGATTACTTTTAATGGGTTGGTGCGGCATTATGATTTACGTGGCGGAAGTAACATGGCAGATATACAAGTTAACCTTTTGCATAAAGAAAGTCGGGACTTACAAAGCCATGAAGTGGCAAAAAAGATAAGACCGGCAATACAAAAAATTGGGAAGCAATATGGTGCTAATATTAAAGTGGTGGAAGTGCCGCCTGGCCCACCGGTACTGTCAACAATTGTGGCCGAAGTATATGGACCGGATTATGATCAACAGATGGATGTTGCCAGGCAGGTAAAGGAAATTTTAGAAAAAACAGATGATGTGGTTGATACCGACTGGATGACAGAAGCATCACAGGTGGAATACAAACTGTTGGTGGATAAAGAGAAGGCAATGCTAAATGGGGTGGCGCCACAGCAAATTGTTGGCAATTTGGCTTATTTGCTTGGAGAGCAAGCTATAACCAATTTAGTAGATGAAAACTCTAACAGCCCGGTAAATATTATTTTAAAATTGAAAGACAGGGATAAGGCTAGCCTCCAGGATATTCTTAATATAAAAATAAAAGGACAGCGGGGTAATATGGTGCTTGTAGGCGATATCGTAAAAGTGAAAGCTGATACCCTCCAAAAAACAATTTACAGGAAGGACCAAAAAAGAGTTGTGTATGTGTTAAGCGATATGGCCGGCAAATTGGAAAGCCCTGCTTATGCGATTTTAGGTATGGGAGAAAAATTAAAAACAATAAAACTGCCTGTTGGGTATACTATAAGTGAAAAATATATGGAACAACCGGCAGACGAGGAAAATTTTACAGTGAAATGGGACGGCGAATGGCAGATTACTCTAGAAGTTTTTCGTGATCTAGGTGCTGCATTTATGATAGTGATAATTGTTATCTATATGCTTATTGTAGGTTGGTTTCAGAATTTTAAAACGCCAATGGTAATGATGATGGCCATACCATTATCGCTGGTGGGTATTGTTTTAGGGCACTGGTTGCTTGGCGCTTTTTTTACAGCTACGTCTTTTATTGGAATGATTGCGTTAGCGGGCGTGATGGTAAGAAATTCTGTATTGTTGATTGACTTTATCGAAATACGCCTTAAAGATGGGGTGCCAATGAAGCAGGCAATTATAGATGCAGGCGCTGTAAGAACAACACCAATATTATTAACCACCGGGGCAGTAGTGATAGGAGCTTCTATTATTTTATTTGACCCTATCTTTCAAGGACTGGCTATTTCACTTGTGGCAGGTGCCATTGTATCAACATTACTAACATTAATTGTGGTACCACTGATTTATTATATGGTGGAAAATAAAAAGTGGAGTAAAATCCAAATGGCTGCAGCTGCTAACCAAAACACAAATCACACAGTTGATAATATTGAAGCGAATGCCTGAAAAAATAATCAATTAAATTCAAGAAAATGAAAATGGTCACATTAATAGCGGTGAAGGAATTTGATGCTGATATCAAAAAGATATTTTTTAATGCAGGGATTACAGAATTTACTTGTGTAAATGCTACTGGTTGCAGAGATACATCAACAGAAAGCCTTAGCAATAACTGGTTTGCAGAAGAAATTAACGAAGTTGATTCAATGGTGTACTGGTTATTTATACCGGGGGTAAAAATAAGTACCCTTGAAACTGGTGTGTTGCAATTCAATGCCGGGCAGGAATCGCAATCAAAAATTCATTTATTTATTTCACCAATAGAAAAATCAATATGATAAACAGGTATATCAGGGCTATAGCGGGCGTCTTTGTAATTGCAAGCGTTTTGTTTGGTATGTATGTAAATATAAACTGGTTGTGGTTTACGCTTTTTGTAGGAGTCAACTTGCTGCAAAGTGCTTTTACAGGGTGGTGTTTGATGGAAGATATTTTGAAGAAATTTGGAGCAAAAGATTGATTTATTTCACCTGCCTTAGTTATAGCTATAGACTACTTTAAATTTTATTTGGTCATATAAACATTCTCCACTTATTTTGTAGAATAAATGAAACAATTTACACACATACACCATCATCATACTTTACCAATGGGTAAGTTGTGCTGATATGTATGTACCAATATATTTCAACAGGGCTTACCACACGGTGAGCCCTTTTTGTTTATAGTTAATTTATAACTATGCTTAAAATAGCAATTCAAAAATCAGGCAGGTTATTTGAAGATTCCATTCGGTTACTAAAAGAGTGTGGGATTGATATCAATAATGGCAACAAGCAACTAAAATCTGTAGCCCAGAATTTTCCATTGGAAATTTATTTTCTCAGGGACGATGATATTCCCCAGTATGTATATGATGGTGTGGCGGATATTGGTATTGTGGGAGAAAACGTCGTAAAGGAAAAAGCAAAAGATATTGATAGTATTTACAGATTGGGCTTTGGCAAATGCAGGTTAAGCATTGCTGTTCCCAAATCAATGCAATATAAAAGTGTGAATGATTTGAGTGGGCAAAAGATTGCTACCAGCTACCCGGTGATGCTTCAAAAATATCTGGATGAAAATAATGTAGCTGCTGAAATACATGAGATAAGTGGCTCAGTGGAAATAGCTCCGGGCATTGGTTTGGCAGATGCTATTTGTGATTTGGTAAGCAGCGGAAGTACTTTATTTACAAATGGTTTGAAGGAAGTGGCTGTTATTCTTCAATCAGAAGCTTTGTTGGTTGCCAATAAAAATTTGACTGCAGAACAAAAAGGGATTTTAGATAAACTGTTATTACGCATCAATGCGGTAAAAACAGCAAAACACAACAAGTATATTTTAATGAATGCTCCTAATCACCAATTGAAAAATATTGCTGCGTTGTTACCGGGAATGAAAAGCCCTACTATTGTACCGCTTGCAGAAGAAGGCTGGAGCAGTGTACAGAGCGTGGTGAATGAAAATGATTTTTGGGATGTGATTGAAAAACTAAAAGAGTATGAGGCTGAAGGAATATTAGTAATGCCAATTGAACAAATGATTTCATAAACAAGCGATGAATAAAATATTTATCAATCCATCAAAAGAAGAATGGTCTTCAATTATACAGCGGCCTGTGTTTGATAGCAAGCCACTGGAGAAAACCGTATCATCTATTTTAAATGATGTAAAACAAAATGGAGATGCAGCTGTAAAAAACTATGCATTGCAATTTGATAATGTAAAATTGGATGAACTGAAAGTAAGCGAAGATGAAATCAATGAAGCAATACAATTGGTGGATGAAAATTTAAAAGCAGCAATAAAAACAGCAAAAGATAATATCACCAAATTTCACCAATTACAGAAAGAAGAAGTAAAACAAATTGAAACAACAGATGGAGTGGTATGTTGGAGAAAATCCATCGCAATACAAAAAGTTGGGTTATATATTCCAGGTGGAACAGCACCTTTATTTTCAACTTTATTAATGCTTGGCATTCCTGCAGTAATTGCTGGTTGTAATGAAATTATTGTATGTACGCCTTGTGATAAAAATGGAAATGTAAATCCCGTTGTATTATATGTTGCTAATTTAATTGGTTTGAAAAATATCTTTAAAGTAGGCGGTGTACAGGCAATAGGTTCGATGGCTTACGGAACAAAAACAATTCCGCAAGTGTATAAAGTTTTTGGACCGGGCAACCAATATGTTACCTGTGCAAAGCAATTAATAAATAAAGAAGGCGTTGCCATTGATATGCCTGCTGGTCCAAGCGAAGTGGCTGTGTATGCAGATGAAACCAGTAACCCATCTTTTGTTGCTGCAGATTTATTAAGCCAGGCAGAACATGGTGCAGACAGCCAGGTAATGTTGGTTGCTTCGTCTGAATCAATTATTGCAAAAACAAAAGTTGAAATTGAAACGCAATTGGAACTTTTACCAAGAAAAGA
>CAZBTD010000067.1:0-18867 GCA_964494815.1 uncultured Ferruginibacter sp.
ATCAAGAATAGATTCTCTTCGCCATGCAATTGAAAAAGCAAGGCAGTTTAATTTTGATTTAAACAATGCAGTGCTGGCAAGTGATGCTTTTTTTCCTTTTGATGATTGTGTAAAGATTGCCCATGCAGCGGGCATCACTTCATTTATACAGCCCGGTGGTTCTATTCGTGACAATGATTCAATACAATATTGCAAGGATAATAATTTAGCAATGGTGATTACAGGATTGAGACATTTTAAACATTAGGTATAGCAAGTTTTCATTGGCAAATACAAGCAACAAAACAGGCGGTTACATTGCACTATGCACCACCAGCATTGTGTGGGGCACTACATGGGTAGCAAGTAAAATTGGCGTTTCTAAAATTCCTGCTTTTCAAATGGCATCTATCCGGCAGTTTTTTGCCGGGTTATGTTTTGTCCTCTTCTTTATGCTGTATAAAAAAATGAAACTCCCCACTGTAAAGCAATTTGGTTTCCTTGTTATACTATCATTATTAATGTTTGTTGGCGCCAACGGCCTTAGTACCTGGAGCCTTGATTATATCCCAACGGGTTTAAGTTGTTTGATTGGCGCTTTGTATCCATTAAGTGTTGTGTTAATTGAAATGATATTTTTTAAAAACAGGGATGTATCTGTTCTTACTTTTTTAGGATTACTGCTTGGTATCGGCGGTACCTTCATTGTGTTTTATGAAAATGCTTTTCATGGAATAAGGCCGGCAGGATTTTATTTGGGTGTGTTTTTATCTTTTGCTGCCATGCTTACGTGGAGCATTGGTTCTATCATCATTGCAAAAAATACAATCAAAATTGACCCTTATTATTCTATTGGCTGGCAAATGCTTATCAGTTCAGGTTTATTGTATTTGATTGCGTTTTCTTCTGGCAAACATTTAGCATTGGAGCAAATTCCCGGTACTGGCTGGGCTGCTGTTGCATACCTTGTTGTTGCCGGTTCACTTATTACATATGCTGCATTTGTGTATTCAATGAAAACCTTGCCGCCAGCATTGTTTTCTTTGTATGCTTATATCAATCCCCTGGTAGCAATGGTGGTTGCTGGCATATTGCTTAAAGAAAAACTCAACATGAATATTTTGTGGGGTGCCATTGTTACATTGGTTGGTGTATTCCTCGTAAACTATAGTATCCGTAAGAGAAGAAAACAGGTTATTGCTGAACCTGAGCAATAAATCGTTCATAGCAATCACGCCAGCCGGCAAACTGATTTGCTGTTCCCAAAAAGTTATTGTGCCAGATAGTTATTAATGTTCCATTCACTTCTTTGCAAATATTGAGGTAATGCATTGCTTCATCATAAGCCTGCTCCGCAGAAAACTGTTGTTCGTAAAAAGAATTGGCTTCCATAAAACAAAAGGGGTGAATGCGTAAATGCGACTGCTCTTCCTTTTCCAAATCATACCAGTAAAAGGATGATGCGACTGAAGCCCTGAAGCCATTGATACTTCCATACCCCATTGAATAATCATCAGTAATGCCTGCCTCCAGCAACCTTCTATAGCCTGATGGCAAATGAAAACGGATATAATGCTGCCTCGATTTTGTGATGTGCTTATCAATCATATGCTCCAGTATTTTTTTCTCCTGCTTCAGCAATAAAAAATTATCACCGCTTTGCCAGCTTGGGTGAATACCGGTTTCATATTCGGCAGCATGTTGTTTTACCAAACGGATAAAACCAAATGTACCTGGTAAAATATTTTTATCATACAATCCATTTTTTTGTGCTGCAAGAAAAAAATAAATTGGTTGGAGGTTATGTTTTTGATGCAATGCATCCATCCACCCATAAGCATCAAAAGGGTCTTTTTGTGAACCCGATAAAACTTTTACTCTTTCTGCTGAAGGAGATTTTATAAAACCTCCAATATTTCGGAATAAACCTTTGTGTTTATAAGAATAAGCAATGTCAATATCGTAGGTGGGTACAAAATTGAACATTGAATATTGAACATTGAATATTGAGTATTTTGTTTGAAGGGTCTTTGCAAAATGCTTTATCCAGATATTAATTAGTGGCAAATTCAGAAACCCTTCCTTAAACGCCAGCGAATTTTCATGAGCATATCTTCCGTACATATCTTTTTCATACGGAAGATATTCTTCGTAGCGGCTTAATAAATAAAACGTAGCGGCAAAAATGTCGAAGGGGAAATCAGCAGCACTGTTCTTAAAAAAAGCTTTGCAGCCGTTGACTTCAAAACATTCTGTCGCTTGCTGATGAATATCTTTTTCAAATAATAAAGAAGCAGCCGTTATCCAGCATTCTTCTGTAGTTATCCTGCTGCCAGAATAATTTATTTTAACTCCGGCATGCTGTTTAAAGTCTTCAATATTGTCTGTTATGGTAAAATGCTGCTGCATCTGTTCTGTAAATATGAACGAACAGGTGTATTGCAAACGGTTGGTTACAGCAGTGGAATAAATTAATACCATCGTAGCACAAAATATAAAAGTTAACTGAAACTGGTTATTTTTGAAACATCAATATAAATCCACCAGGAAAAGTTTTGACACTACAGCCCAATAAAAAAATATATTTCCTTTCCGATTTTCATCTCGGCACACCTGATGCCGCCGCCAGCCTGCAGAGGGAAAAAACCATTGTGGCGTTTTTAGATTCAATAAAGCAGGACGCTTCAGCAATTTTTTTAGTGGGGGATATGTTTGACTTTTGGTTTGAATACCGCACTGTTGTTCCTAAAGGTTTTGTCCGCCTGCTGGGCAAGCTGGCAGAATTATCAGACAGCGGTATTAAACTCCATTTCTTTGTTGGCAATCATGATATGTGGATACGGGACTATTTTCAAAAGGAACTTGGCATGCAGGTATATTTTGAACCCACCACATTTGAATTCAATGGAAAAAAATTCCAGGTTGGCCATGGAGATGGGCAGGGCCCCGGCGACCATAAATATAAATTTTTGAAAAAAATATTCCGTAGTCAGCTTTGCCAATGGTTGTTTGGTATTTTACCTCCGGCATTAGGCATGGGTATTGCCAATTATTTTTCAAGAAAAAGCAGGGAAGCAGATAAAAGTGCGGAAGAAACTTTTTTGGGTGAGGATAAGGAATGGCTGATAACTTATTGCAGGGAAGCATTACAAAAAGAGCACTTTGATTATTTTGTTTTTGGCCACCGCCATTTACCAATAGATTTTTCCCTTACAGAAAGCAGCAAGTATTTTAATTTGGGCGATTGGATAAGTTTTATGAGCTATGCTGTATTTGACGGAAACACTGCATCACTGAATTATTATAAATGAATCTTATAAAAAAAATATTGTTTCTTATTATACCAGTTTTTTTGCTGGTGGCTTCATCTTTTGCCCAAACAGATTCTGTATTTACACTTAAAAAAAATATTCCCGGCAGTTTTACGTACTGTAATGTTGATAATCTTGGGAATATTTATCTCGTAAATAATAACAATCAACTAAAAAAACTTAACAACCGTGGCGATTCTGTTGGTGTTTTCAATGATGTTCGCAAATACGGAAAACTGTTTTATATTGATGTAACCAATCCTTTAAAACTGTTACTGTACTATCAAAATTTTTCTACCATTGTTGTACTCGACCGTTTTTTAATGATACGCAACGTTATTAACCTGCGTAAACAGAACATTTTTAATGTAAAAGCTATTGCCACTTCGTATGACAATAACATCTGGGTATTTGATGAAGGCGATGCCAAGCTAAAAAAGATTGGAGAGAATGGCAACCTGCTGTCGGAAACAGTTGATTGCAGGCTGATATTTGATACCATTCCATCGCCTGCACAAATAATAGACGAAGGCGGGTTTGTAAATATGTATGACCCAAACAAAGGCTTTTATATATTTGATATTTACGGTGCATTAAAAAGCAAGCTCCCTTTTACCGATTGGGAAAATGTAGAAGTCATCAATAAAACTTTATACGGCTTTGCTGATAGTGTATTGTACCGGTACCAGCCAGGCACAATGAATTTAAAAGAATACAAACTGCCTTCCATTTTTAATAATGCCATACAAATAAAAGCTGCTAACAACAAAATCTATTTATTAAAAGATACCGGCCTGCAACTCTTCGCCATCAACCAGTAAGTGGTAAATAGCTAATTTTACAGCATGGAATTTTTAGATGAAATTTATTTTGACAACACATTAAGAAGTTATCTTGTTGTTACAGGTATAATAGTTTTTGTGCTTTTGGTAAAGAGGTATTTGTCCCGTTATGTTGTTTCGCTTATTTATAAATTGGCCAGGCGATTTTGGAAAACATTAGACAAAAAAAGTTTTCTCGATATGGTGGTGGAACCGGTTAAATGGTTCCTGGCAATTGTAATTTCTGTATTTGCTATTGACAAACTCAACTTCCCCACAGCGCTTGATTATGAAATTTATGGCCACAACACAAAAGATATATTATCGAGAGTTGGCCCTGGTATCATCATTGTAATGTTTATCTGGCTCTTATTACGGCTGATTGATTTTATTGCGGCAGTGCTGGAGCAAAAAGCCAATCTTACAACAGATACAAGGGATAACCAGTTGATTGTTTTCTTTCGTGATTTTTTAAAAGTAATTATCGGCATCATTGGCCTGCTGCTTATCATAAAAGCCTGCTTTCATCAACCCATTGGCAGCGTGCTCACCGGATTAAGCTTAGTGGGAGCCGCACTGGCATTGGCAGCAAAAGAAAGCCTGGAAAACCTGATCGCTTCTTTTATTATCTTTTTCGACAAGCCTTTTTTTACCGGCGATACCATTAAAGTAAATGCCATTACCGGCACTGTGGAACGCATTGGCCTCCGCAGCACCAGAATTCGTACAGCAGATAAAACATTAGTTACAGTTCCTAACAAACAAATGGTGGACAGTGCCGTTGACAACTGGAGTATGCGTACCGAAAGAAGGGCTGATATAAAACTGGAGTTAGCTGCCGGCACAACAGTTGCTACATTGGAAAAATTACTGGTTGAAATAAAAACGCTTTTAAGCAAACATCAAAGCGTCAGCTCCTCTTCAGTCTTTGTAAAAGATCTTTCTAAAAATGCTTCCCTTATCAGTATTGAATTTTTTACTACCCCATTTACATTAAATGAGTTTTTTGAACTAAAAGAAACCATAAACCTTAGCATTAAAAAAATATTGGAAACAAATCATGTGGAGTTTGCCGGCGAGTCAAGCAGCATTGTCATTAAATCAGAAAATAATACCGAAGGGTAATGGCTGACAGAGCAGCAGAGGCACAGAGAAAAATATTATAACCCTGCTTTTAGTTCAGTCAAAAAAACTCTTAATTTTTTCAACGCATCAATGGCCGCAAATTTTTGTTCGGCTTTTTTATTATTCTTAATAAAATCCTTAGCGCCTTCCAGTGTATATTTTTTTTCCCTTGTAAGATGGTAAATCAGTTGAATATTCTTTACATCCTCGGGGCGAAACAACCTGTCACCTTTGCCATTCTTTTTTGGTTTCAGTACATCAAATTCATTTTCCCACAAACGCAGCAATGAAGGGTTTACCCTAAACCATGCTGCCACTTCCCCAATGCCATAATACATTTTCTGGTACAGTATCTCATCTTCAGGTACTTCCACCAAATCAACAGTTTCGCTCAGTTCTTTTATACTTTTTCTTCCCCGGGTTGATTTTTTCTTTTCTGCTGCTGGCACAATTACTGGCGGTGCTGTTACTACCGCTTTCTTTTTTACCACTGCCTTCTTTGATTTTGCCGGTTGCACCGGTTCGTCAAAAGAAAATAATGAAGATTGTGTTAAGTCTCCCATGTTTGATAACAAATAGATAAAACAAGTTAACCAAGTTCCCCGTCTTTTATGTAAAACGTTTTCCCCTTTTTGACTGTAGGAATGTTAATCAAAACTTTTGGCACTGCCTGTGGCAGCTATTTTCAGCATCCTGTCGTATTGTTCAGCATTCAAATCATTAAAGAAGAAGTAAACAGGATCAACAGGTGAGTTATTGACATGCACTTCATAATGGCAATGTGGCCCGGTGCTTGCGCCAGTACTTCCCACCCACCCAATCACTTCACCACGTTTTACCTGCTGCCCCTGCCTTGCCTTTACCCTCACCATGTGCATATACACTGTTTCATATCCATAGCCATGATTAATGATAACATGATTGCCTGTTCCTGTACCAGGGCCAGCCATTGTTACCCGTCCATCACCGGTTGCATAAATGGGTGTGCCCTGTGGGGCTGTAAAGTCGAGCCCGTTATGCATTTTAGGAATACCATAAATAGGATGGATACGCATCCCAAATCCACTGGCCACTCTTGAAAGGTCTTTATTGCTTACTGGCTGTATGGCGGGAATGCTGGCCAGCTTCTGATCCTGGTTTTTGATAAGCTTTTCTATCGCATCATAGCTGTTGCTTTGATAAGCAACCCTTGCGCCGATATTATTAAGTTGTGCCGCTATGTCTTTGCTTAGCTGGTCATCATTCATCGAGTTTACTTTTTCAAACTCTTTGGCCTTCTCTGTAAGTTTTGCCCGGGCACTGTCTGGTAATGGATTGGCTTCAAATATCGAACGATACACATCATTATCTCTCTTCTCCAGTTCTGCCATTTGCTGTTCCAGCATTTTTAATTTTGCAGAAAGATTATTGTAATCTTCCCTCATATTTTTCATCCGCTGCTGGGTTAAGTTATCTGTAGGCTTAGGGATAAATCTTGTATAAACCCAAATTACAAGCCCGGCGGTAACTAAAAAAGCACTGATAAAACCAAACAGACGCAGCAGTTTCACCCTCAGGGGTGTTACTAATTTTTCATACCGCAGCGTATTGGTGTTATAGAAGTATTTTATTTTTTTCACCCGTGCAGGTTTTTACAAAATATCAGATTTATTTACCAGCTTTTACTTTTCTTATCTACTTTGTTGTGCTTGCCTTCGCTGAAGCTGCGGCGCAAGCAGGTCTCTCATCTCAGCAACATACCATTGCCTAACTTCCTTACCTTTGCGCCACGCCAACCATAGCGTACAAATATAGTTTTATAAATCGCAAAAATCAACCCACATTACCCCGGTTATGATGACAAGTGCTGAAATAAGGCAAGAGTTTTTAGATTTTTTCAAATCAAAGGGGCATGTTATTGTTCCCTCTGCCCCCATCGTTTTAAAAGACGACCCCACCCTGCTGTTTACCAATGCAGGTATGAACCAGTTTAAAGATTATTTCCTCGGCAATAAAACAGCACCATACAAAAGAGCAGCTGATACACAAAAATGTTTACGTGTGAGCGGCAAGCACAACGACCTTGAAGAAGTGGGCGTGGACACCTATCACCATACTATGTTTGAAATGCTGGGCAATTGGAGCTTTGGTGATTATTTTAAGCCCGAAGCCATTGCCTGGAGCTGGGAGTTGTTGACAGAGATTTATAAAATACCGAAAGAGCGGCTGTACGTTACAGTGTTTGAAGGCGATGCCAAAGAAAATTTGCCGCCATCGCAAATAGCACATGCCGAATGGAAAAAGATTGTGCCAGAAGAAAAAATCATATTCGGAAACAAGAAAGATAATTTTTGGGAAATGGGTGACACCGGGCCCTGCGGACCCTGTACAGAAATACATGTGGATTGCAGACCGGCAGGTGAAATTGCCAAAACACCCGGAAGGGATTTGGTAAATAAAGACCATCCGCAGGTGATCGAAATATGGAACAATGTATTTATACAATACAACCGTAAAAAAGATGGCACACTTGAACCGCTTGCTGCAAAGCATGTAGATACCGGGATGGGTTTTGAAAGATTAGTAAGGGTAATACAAGGCAAAGAAAGCAACTATGATACGGATGTTTTTAATGGTACCATTGCGGCTACAGAAAGATTAGTGCACAAAGAATATAAAGCAGGCGATGATAAAGAAAGTGTTGCCTTCCGGGTAATTGCAGACCATATAAGGGCAATTGGTTTTTGTATTGCAGATGGGCAACTGCCTTCCAACACGGGTGCCGGCTATGTGATACGAAGAATATTAAGAAGGGCTGTTCGCTATTATTACTCTTATTTAGACTATAAACACCCTTTGTTGTTTCAATTACTGCCGGTAATTGCAACACAGTTTGAAAATGTATTTCCTGAACTGGAAGCACAAAAAGATTTTGTAAGCAAAGTGATAAAGGAAGAAGAGGAAGCTTTTTTAAGAACGCTTGATAAAGGTTTGAGACTGATTGAAGATGTTATTGCAGCATCTCAATCAACTAAAATTATTGACGGCAACAGTGCTTTTAAATTACATGATACTTATGGTTTTCCTCTTGACTTGACCATGCTCATTGCATCAGAAAACGGATTAAGTGTAGATAATGCCGGGTATGAAGAAGCAAGAAAAATACAGCAGGAAGGAGGAAGAGCTGCCACTGCATTGGAAACAGATGATTGGGTAACGCTATTAGAAAATGTAACCAACAAATTTACTGGTTACGATTCTTTAGAAACAAAAAGCAAAGTTGTTAAATACAGAAAGGTTACTGCCAAAGGGAAAACATCTTACCAGTTTGTGTTAAATCAAACTCCTTTTTATGCAGAAAGCGGCGGACAGGTAGGTGATACCGGCACTTTATTCTTTAGTGATGAGGCTATTGATATTACCAATACAAAAAAAGAAAATGATTTAATTATTCATTTTGCAGACAAACTCCCTGCTGCCATAAAAGATGAAGTGGTGGCAAAAGTGGATGCAGCAAGGAGAAAAGCTATCACTGTTCATCACAGCGTAACTCACTTGATGCATGCAGCCCTGCGTACAGTACTGGGCACGCATGTGGCACAAAAAGGAAGTTTGGTAAATGAAGAACACCTGCGTTTCGATTTTAGCCATTTTGCCAAAGTAATTGATGAAGAACTGGCAAAGATTGAAACACTTGTAAATGAAAAGATAAGGGAGAATGTGCCGGTGGTGATAAAACAAATGACCAAAGATGAAGCAATAGCAATGGGAGCTATGGCTTTGTTTGGAGAAAAATATGGTGATACAGTGAGAGTGGTAATAATGGACCCAAATTATTCCATTGAGCTCTGTGGCGGCACACATGTTGGCAGCACAGGTGAACTCGGCATCTTTAAAATTAAAAGTGAAAGCGCTGTAGCTGCAGGTGTCCGCCGTGTGGAGGCAGTATGTGGTAAGTCGGCAGAAGATTTCATTAATGAAGAGTTTGATGCCATTAAATCAGTTCGTCACACACTGAAACATCCAAAAGATATTGGCAAAACAATTGAAAGCTTACAAGCAGAAAATGCTGAATTAAAAAAACGCATTGAAGGTTTGGAAGCAAGGCAACTGGTTGGCATAAGAAATGAATTATTGCAAAAAGATGAAATCATCAACCAGGTAACTTTCATTGGGGATATTGTAGAAGTAAGCAATGCAGATGCTTTGAAAAAACTGGCAGGCGATGTAAAAAATCATTTGCATGATTCATTGATTGCTTTGTGCGCCAATATTGACGGCAAACCTTATGTGGCTATCAGCATTGCTGATACAGTAGTAACAGCAAAATCCCTTGATGCTGGAAAAATTATTAAAGAACATGTAGCGCCATTAATAAAAGGTGGCGGTGGCGGACAGAAAAATTTAGCAACTGCAGGCGGTCAGGATGTAAGTAATTTGAAAGAGGTGATTGAAAAGGTAAAATCACTTTTATAATAACAACTACTTTTTTAAAATAAAGGGAAGTAGCGATTACTTCCCTTTTTTAATTTAATATAATGAAAATCATTTTAGAAACAGAAAGGCTTTACCTGCGTCAGTTTACTGAAGCAGATGCACATTTAATTCGTAATCTAAACAGCCAACCCGGGGTATTGCAGTATATTCCTGAACCAATACCAGCAACAGATGACGAAGCGAAAGAAGTAATCATCAACATCATTTTACCTCAATATAAAAACAACCTTGGCCGCTGGGCAACGCATTTAAAAGAAAACAATGAGTTTATTGGCTGGTGTGGGTTAAAACTGGTGAAAGGAGAAATTGATTTGGGTTACCGTTTGCTGCCTTCCGTATGGGGCAAAGGCTATGCAACAGAAGCAGCACAAGCAACATTGCAATATGGACACCAGGACTTACATCTTGAAAAGATTATTGCTCATGCACACATTGATAATATTGCTTCACAAAAAGTGCTGGAAAAAATAGGGATGCAGTTTGTCGGAGAAGGCATTGATGAAGGTGTTCCTGTAAAAGGATATGTTTCATTCAGCAACAACATTTAATTTTATCCCTGTATGATAAACTACAATCCCAAAGACTGGTTTTCTTTTACGTTCCGTTTTCATAAAGCCGATACTTTTCGAAAACTGTTTCCATTAATTATCGGGGTGGCAATTTATTCTGCCATCATTGGTTACCTGGAAATTGAAGTATTGCATTTATCAGATAAAAGTTATCTCAAAAATATCCCGGTAATGCACACGCTGCTGGGTTTTGCTATTTCAATGTTATTGGTATTTAGAACAAACACTGCTTACGACCGTTGGTGGGAAGGCCGTAAACTCTGGGGCAGTTTGGTGAACAACAGTCGCAATCTTGCCATCAAATTATCTGCAATGCTTCCTGAATCCGAAAAAGAACAAAGAACATTTTTCAGGAAAACAATACCGGCTTATGCGTATGCATTATTCAATCATCTCCGCTCTGAAAAAACAAGAATTGAATTATTTGAAGATGATATAAAGCATCCTGCATTTAAACAAATTGATGCAGGAAAACATGTACCCAACCAGGTCGCATTACTTATGTTTAAACACATTCATCAACTGCACAGCGAAGGAAAAATTAACGGAGAACAATTAATCGTATTAAATGCAGAACTGCAATCTTTTACTGATATCTGCGGCGCCTGTGAACGAATAAAAAACACACCAATACCATTTTCATATAGTGTGTTCATTAAAAAGTTTATCTTCTTTTATATAATGACTTTGCCATTTGGTTATGCTTTTACACTCGGCTATTATATGGCACCTGTTGTTGCCTTTATATTCTATGTATTGGCCAGCCTTGAATTAATTGCTGAAGAAATTGAAGATCCCTTTGGTGGAGATGCCAACGATGTACCCACCGAAAAAATTGCTATGAACATTCACAAACACGTTTCAGAAATTTTGTAATTGCCACGAATAGCACGAATTAACATGAATATTTTTTTGACATAGATTTTAGGCATTAACATTGAATTTATTAGTGTGATTCGTACTATTCCTGGCTAAAATTTTATCTGTGCCAACCCCTGAAATCTGGGGCGAAAATCGTTGTCAAATAAAAATTTTGTTAAAGGATTAAATTTATTTACGAAATATTTCGCAGATAAAATTCTTTCCCTATTTTTGACCTACTAAACGCTTCGTAAATAAAATCATTTGTATGAAAAAGTTGACTATTGCAATGCTTGCCCTGCTGCCTTTTATTGCGCAGGCACAAGAAGAAAAAAAAGAAGTAATTATTGAAAAGGTAGAGGGGCCGGGCAAAAAAGATAAACCCGGTAAAAAAGAATCGCAGGAAATTACTATTCGCCAGAATGGTGACAAAGAAATTAAACTAAAAGTGGAAATTGATGGTGATAATATTACCATCAACGGCAAACCCATGAGTGAGTTTAAAGACAAAGACATTACCATTAATAAAAGAAAGATGACCATTGGTGATGGCGATAATGTAATGAGCTGGAATTTTAGCGACAACGGAACTAATTGGGAAAAATGGGGAGAGGAATTTGGGAAAAGATTTGAACAGAATTGGGAGAGGAACGAAAATAATGATGGCGCTTTTCTCGGAGTAACGACAGAAAAAACCAATGACGGCGCTAAGATTGAAGAAATATCAAAAGGAAGTGCTGCAGAAAAAGCTGGCCTTAAAAAAGGAGATATTATTACAAAAGTAGACGAAGAAAAAATTACCGGCCCAGAAACATTATCAGATATCATTGGATTTAAAAAACCTAATGATGCTGTAAAAGTTACTTATAAAAGAGACGGAAAACAGAATACTGTAAAAGCTATTTTAGGCAAAAGAAAAACTACAAAGGCTTACTCATTTAGCGCTCCGGGCGGAGACCTCCACAGTTTTTCTTTTCCATCGCCCAGGGCAGAAGCGCCCTTTGTAAATATGGAAGGTGATATGGAAGATGCTTATGATTATGCTTTTGCAGGTTTCCCATCAAGAAAAAAAATAGGCCTTAAAATACAAGACACAGAAGAGGGCAACGGCGTAAAAGTAATTAACGTGGAAGACAGCAGTGCTGCTGCTACTGCAGGAATTAAAAAAGATGATGTAATCACAGAAATAAACGGAAAGAAAATTGACAATACTGATGATGCAAGAGAAGAACTGGTGCCTGATGAAGAAAAGAAATTGTATAAAATCAAGATAAACCGTGGTGGTTCTGAAATGAACTTTGATGTAAAAATTCCGAGAAAATTGAAAACCGCCAACCTGTAAAGTATAGCCACTTGTATGGAAATGCCGGGCCAAAAGCACCGGCATTTTTTATTGCTTACATTTGCCGCAAAGAGGAAAAGATTTGCCAGATATCATTCAATTATTGCCCGATCACATTGCTAACCAGATAGCAGCCGGCGAAGTAATTCAACGGCCGGCTAGTGCTGTAAAAGAACTACTGGAGAACGCTGTGGATGCAGGGGCTACCGAAATACAACTAATCATAAATGACGCAGGCAAGGCACTGGTGCAGGTAATTGATAATGGAAAAGGCATGAGCGAAACTGATGCCCGTATGGCTTTCGAAAGGCATGCTACTTCCAAAATAAAAAATATTGATGACCTCTTTCATATAAAAACAATGGGGTTTCGTGGTGAGGCGCTGGCAAGCATAGCAGCCGTAGCACAGGTGGAAATAAAAACAAAAACAACTGAGGCGCTAACGGGAACTTATATTGAAATTGAAAACAGCGCCGTAAAAAAACAGGAACCCATTGCATGGCAACAAGGCACCAGTATTGCCATGAAGAATTTATTTTTTAATGTGCCTGCCCGCCGTAATTTTTTAAAAAGTAATGCTGCTGAATTGCGGTATATCGTTGATGAGTTTATCCGTGTGGCAATGGCTTTCCCTGAAATTTTCTTTTCCCTCACCAGCAATGGCCAGCAGGTGTTTCATTTAGAAAAAGGTTCTTTAAAACAACGGGTGGTTCAGATATTAGGCAATAATTACAATGCCAAACTGGTAAGCATTAAAGAAGAAACCGATTACATGAATATCTATGGCTTTGTAGGCAAGCCGGAAACGGCGAAAAAGACAAGAGGGGATCAATATTTTTTTGTAAACAACCGTTTTATTAAGAGTGCTTACCTTAACCATGCTATCATGAGTGCATTTGACCAAATGATAGCTAAGGACAGTTTTCCCATGTACACTTTGTTTATTGATTTAGATCCTTCGCAGGTTGATATAAATGTGCACCCAACAAAGCAGGAAATAAAATTTGAAGACGAAAAAATTGTATATGCTTTTGTACAAAGTGCTATAAAGCATGCGCTGGCGCAATTCAGCATTACACCTGCCCTCGATTTTGAACTGGATGCCGGCATTCAAAAACTAGATGCAGTAAATAAACCGTTTACCGAAGAAAAAAAATCTTCTGCGGCATCATCTTCTTTATACAGCACCTTCACACAAAAGCACCAGGCGCATTTGGTAGAAAAGAAAAGTGAATTAAAACATTGGAAAGATTTTTATGAGCCTGCTGACAAATCTTTTCAATCATTAACAGAGCAACATGGAGTAAAAAAAGGAGAAGAAAAAAATGAAGCACCAGCTCATTCACCATTTACCACTCCCCATTCACTACTCACAATCCTCGGGCAAATACACAACAGCTATATCATTGCACAAAATATTGCTGGCTTCCTGCTAATACAGCAGCAGAATGCACACGAAAGAGTTTTGTACGAAAGATTTGTAAAGGCAACAGAAGATAAGCCCATTGCTACGCAACAAAGTTTATTTCCAACCACCCTACAGCTTACTGCCGTAGATGCAGTAATGCTGAATGAACTGCTGCCCGATCTGCATTCGTTGGGTTATCATTTGGAGCCTTTTGGCAACAACGCTTTTGTAATACAGGGAACACCGGCTGATGTATTACAGGGAAACGAAAAAATGGCTATTGAAAAGATGCTTGAGCAATACAAACATTTCAGCACCGATTTAAAATACAGCAAAAGGGAAAAGCTACTGCGTTCGCTGGCATGGCAGCAATCTGTTAAAACCGGCACAGCATTAACACAAAAAGAAATGCAGGCACTAGCAGAAGATCTGTTTAACTGTATTACCCCTAATGTAACGCCCAATGGAAAACCCACTTACACCGAGTTTAATAAAACAGACTTAGATAAAATGTTTGGGAGATGAGCACAAGGGCTGTTACTATTGAACTATCAACTTTGCCGGTACCGATAGGTTTTTCCCATTCTTTATCTCAATAAATGCCTCCGGATTTATTACCTGTATTACATTCAACACACAATCGCCTGCATTGCTATGGTCAATCACAATAGTATTATTCTTTGGCAGTTGAAATGGCGGCATCCTGCTATTGCTCCAGTTGGCCGTTACGTCCCAGTTGCCATTGCCCGTAAAAATGTATGTGTACGTTTGTGGTTGTGGGCATTTAATTGTTTCAAATATCACCCTGAAAGTATCTTCTACTTGTGAGCCGAATAGCTCTGGCAATGTAACACAACCTGAATCTATGTTGCACCTTGTCCATGTAAATTGTGCAGGGAGCCACCGGGGAATTGGAAACATGTAATTGGAAAATCCATCTCCATAAGTACCCCACAGATAATAAGTACTGTCATTACAAACAAAAATACCCATGTGGTTTTGTGCAAAACTGGTAACCCATTTCTCCCATGATACGCCACCATCAAAAGTCCTGTACACATTTGACATGTAATAGTTATCAAATAAAAAAGCCCGTTTCCTGTCCACAATCTGCACCTGGTTGAGGCTCCTTTCTGTACTCACGCTATAATAAGATGTATCCAAAAACCAAGTGGCACCGGCATCTGTGGTTTTGTATAACTCAGCACCAGAATACCACTTTGACCCATACAAGAGGTACCAATTTTTTTCATCCCAAAAATCAAAGTCACGGATAAAATAACTGGTGTCGGGAAAATTGACAGAGAAGTTACGGATGGCTGAAAGTGTACTGCCATTTTTCCTGTAAAGGGTATGCCTGCCTGCCACTATTGTATCAACCGGTGTAATGCCATATATGGTACTATCCCGAACATACTTTTGCCTTTGTCCTAGACTGTCTGGAGCAATAACAGAAAGCAGGATGAGTATGATTGATACTTTGTGCATGGTGATCAGTCTATGTTACTTAAATCATCAGGTGCAAGAGCTATGAATTTAAAATAAAAATTCCAATAGCGAGCTGCCTTTTTTAATAACAGATTCGGTTAAAATTATCAAACTCAATGGCAAACGCCCCGTAGAAACGGAGCGTTTAGTTTTCTTTGTATGATTATTGAAACCTTCCTAAATTTTCTGGAACCTGCTATAACATACTCTTCCATTATAAGTAATGCGAACGGTGTAAAAGCCGGGTGCAAGGTTCTGAATATTCATTGTAACAGTATTATTACCGGTAAAACCAGTTTGGGTGTATTGCATTAAAGCCACTCCCTGCATATTTAATACCGTAGAGCTAATGGTACCCGGCTGATCCATCTGCACATTAAATGACACAATATTTTGTGCAGGATTGGGGTATGAATTCAAAATACATTGCGTAGGTGTGTTTGTACTATATATCCTTACCTGCTCACACGCCTCTTTAATACAATTGGTAGAAAATGCCGCTCTTACACAAACCCTGTACAGGCCCGTATCAGGGAAAACAAACACTGGATTATTTTGATTAATAATAACAGAAGTACTGTCTCCTTCTCTTGTAAAACGCCATTGCTGGTTGTACACAGGGGCATTGCCGGTAGCAAAGAAGTATAATTTATTCGGCATATAATTATCCCTGCGGTAACCAAGTTCCAGCCTGAAGCTGTCGCAGTTTACAGGCGGTATCACATTGCCCGGAATAAATATAGAGTCGCAGGCTGTACGGGTACAGGTATTACCACTGGTAACAGTGAGGCACACAAGGTACCATCCCGGCATAGCATACACATGGTCAGCATTCCAGCCAGTAGAGGAAGTGCCATCGCCAAAACTCCATACAGATAATGTTGCTGAAGTAGCTGGCACAGTCGTATTGTTGAAATATACTTTCCGCCTGTTGGCAGAGTCTGTTCTCCATATAAATCCAACTTGAAGCTGATCGCATGGATTTGATATTGGCCTTATCTCAACAGGCCTGCAATATTCCCTTACACATGGTGCAGTACTGTTAGTACTTACTTTTTTTACACGGAGACAAACCGTATAAACACCTGGCTGGCTATAAGTGTGTAATGGATTTATAGCATCAGAAGAAGTACCGTCTCCAAATGTCCAGCGAATACTGTCGGTACTTGCCAGTGGCACACTTTGGTTAATGAAATAAATAGTGTTGTTATTGATTAAACTGTCTAAGAAATTCACTACCAGGTTGCAGGCAACTGGTTCTCTCACAACCACAGCACGGCAATACTCATCTACACAAGGCGGAGTTCCCGGTGCTGTTGCTTTTTTTACTCTTAGGCATACCTGGTATGTACCAGCCACATTGTAAGTGTGATCTGGGTTTGCCAGTGTAGAAGAGCTGCCATCACCAAAGGTCCAGCGAACACTATCGGCAGGCGATAGCCCGGGAGTTTGGTTGGTAAAATAAATTTTATTAAAGAAAGAGTTGTCTGCCATGTAAGAGAAATACGCTTGCAGATTGCAAACCACTTGTGGTGTATCCACCATTATTGTTTGGCAAATTTGTCTTTCGCAAATAATATTGATAGTACCGGGCTGCACTTTCTTTACTCTCAGGCACACTATATATACACCCGGTGTTGTATATACATGCGTTACAGGATTGTTTGGGTTGATAACAATTGGGCTGCCATCACCAAAATTCCAGAAGCTTGAATCGGCGGTGGATATTGGCTGTGTAGTATTATAAAAGCGATATACTGCAGGAAACCCGGCAGCTGTGCTATCACGGGAAAACACAAACCCCGGAATAATATTGCAGGGGGTTGCAAATACAGTTATTTGCCTGCAAAATTCTCTTATACAATCAACACCACTGGTACTATTGGCATTTTTCTTAACCACCAAACATACATTGTATGTGCCAGCATTGGCATAAGTATGTGTTGCATTAACATCATGAGAAATAAAGCCATCGCCAAAATGCCATGTTACTGAATCAGCTGATGATAAAGGAGTAGTTTGATTAACGAAATGAATAGTATTAGGATTTGTTGAATCAATAGTACTGCTGAAGTTAACCACCAGGTTGCAGTTGTTTACCGGCGTTTGCACCTGCACCATTGCACAGGTATCACTGGCGCAAAGGCTATCCCTTCGCACAATAAGGCATACATTGTACACCCCGGACGTTTGGAAAATATGAACAGGATTATTGTCATACGAAATTGTTCCATCGCCAAAATTCCACCTTGCAATCGTATTAGGAGTGGTACCGGTTGACAGGTTCGTAAAATATACTTTATTGGTTTGCACACTATCCCTTACAAAAGAAAAAGATGCATTGATATTGCAGGGCTGCTGTCCAAAAATGGTTACGGCCATACTAACCGAATCGGTACAGGCTATAATATTGCTGTCGTTTGGAGAACGGTAGGTTACTGCATGCAGCACAGTATAGGTACCTGGCGCCGCATATACATGCGATGGGTTTATAAAATTGCTGGATTGCCCATCACCAAAATTCCAGGAATGCTGCAGTACGGCAGATGTATTGATAGTAACAGGTGTAAACTGAACCGTATTGGTACTGCCATTAACGGAAAAAGTAAATTCCGCATTGCAAATAGTTCCGGGTTGTGCAAATAGCGGAGCGGTAAAAACGATGATGGCTAAAAGAACAAGTGTAAATATTTTTTTCATACCGGCTAATTTTATAAGTATTGAGATTTATTGCCTTGTTATAAACAGATACGGTGAGCAGTGCCAATGATGCCTGAAGGAAAAAATATTTTTAAAATACTACGTATTAATACCTTTTCCTTAAACCTTTCATAAATGCTTCAATTGCCCTGCGTACTTTCCAGCCATCTCCCATTACATTATTGGCAATAATGGAAAAGGCAAGCAACTTATTTCTTTTGGTAATTACAAATCCGCTGAGGGCAACCTGGTTGCTGAGGCTGCCGGTTTTTGCATAAATAAAACCGCTGTCGCTGTTGTAGTAATTTTTTAGCGTGCCTTCGCCACCTGTCGGCAAAATGGTTTTTAATCTTTCCAGGCCAAATTCATTTTTCATTTTGTTGAGGATATAAACAAATGATTGGGGTGTAAATAAATTATACCGGCTAAGGCCACTGCCATCTACCCAACGTGGTTTTTGGGGAATGTCTTTTAAGGACGTATTTAATATGGTGTCAATCATCGCTAAGTCATTCATGATTCCCCAATGTTCATTGCTTGCCATGAGCAATGTTTGTTCAGCGAAGAAATTATCGCTGTTGTGCATCATGGGAGTGAGGAGGGAATCGGTGGGTTGGGAATGTATGATTTTATATTTTCTTTCTAAATCATTCTTTCCTAATAACCAAGAACTCTGTTCAATAAATTCTTTCTTCAGAGTATCTTTTAAAAGCTCTTTTTCAGACTTCGGGTAAAAAGGAATTTGTTTCTTTTTATCATCTCCTGGAATTATTACTATTTTATTACT
>CAZBTD010000068.1:0-18665 GCA_964494815.1 uncultured Ferruginibacter sp.
AGGGTGCTTCTAACTGTAATAATTTTTCTATATATCAACTTTTTTCTTGTGGTTTCAGAGGTAAGCAAGGCCGGAGATTTTTATCTCTGGCCCGTTTTTTATCTGTACAAATTGTCTGTTAAGCGGCACAAGAAAACCAAGGTAAATTAATATACCGTTCTTTGCCAAATGTTTGCTGTCAAACAACCTTCATTTGTTAACCTATTAATTGGTACCGCAGCCCTTACACTGGCCCCGGTAATATTTGTGTACAGCCAGTCTGGTATTGATAATCTTTCAAAGATTTTTTTTTCCTGGCAATACTGGGTGTTCTTATTATTTTATGTGCTTGTTTATTTTTTGCTTGATAGTATAATACTGCCTAAGTTTTTCTCCTCAAAAAGATGGCTGGGATTATTGGTATCCCTGTTGTTGTTGCTGGTAATTACTATATATGTACAGCCTTTTGATAAACTGGCGCATTTTTCAGGCTTTGGGAGGGAACGAGATGAGTTTTAAAAAGAAATGCCATTTCCCCGAAATAATAATGACAGGCCCAAGCTGCCACCCGGTGAAAGAAATGGAAAAATGCCTGGTGGCCCAAGATTTGATATTGTAAGTGTATTCCTGCTGCTGATGACATTACTGCTAGCAATAGCAGAAGCTGCTATAAAACAATCAAGGCTTACAGAAAAAAGGGCATTGCAGGCAGAGGCTGATAAGGCTAATGCAGAACTTTCTTTTTTAAAAGCACAAATCAATCCACATTTTTTATTTAATACGCTTAATAATATTTATTCGCTGGCGGTAAATAAAAGTGATAAAGCGCCGGATGCAGTAATGAAGCTGTCGAATATTATGCGCTATATTACCGATGGCGCAAGTGAAACACTGGTGCCGCTTCAGGAAGAAGTCGATTGTATTAATAATTATATATGCCTGCAAAAACTGCGGTTGGGAGAAAATTTTCCGGTAGCATTTTCGGTAGAAGGAAATATGACAGGTAAGCTGCTGCCACCATTGGTATTAATGACTTTTGTAGAAAATGCTTTCAAACATGGTATAAGCAACCATGAGGAGAACAGTGTTGTGTTTAAAATTGTGATACAGGATAAATACCTGCACTTTTCTGCACAGAACAAATTATTTGCAGTGCCAAGAAATACAGAACGCACAGGTATTGGTATCGATAATACTAAAAAAAGGTTGCAGGTGCTGTATCCTGATAAGCACATGCTTAATATAGAGCAGCAGAAAGGTTCTTATACAGTTAGTTTAATTTTATACAGCTAAATAATATTAGTATGCCGTTTAAATGTATTGCTGTTGATGATGAACTGCCTGCGCTGCAGCTGATGCAGTACTATGTATCTCAAATACCTGAACTTAAACTGCTGCATACCTTCAGCGACGCTGTATCGGCTGGTGAGTTTTTGCGAAACAATGAAGTTGATCTTTTATTGGTGGACATTAATATGCCCGATATTAATGGGATCGATTTGGTAAGTTCATTAGAAAAAAAACCACAAATAATTTTTACTACAGCGTATAAGAAGTTTGCTTATGAAGGCTTTGAGCTGGAGGCAACAGATTACCTGCTTAAACCAATAAGTTTTGAAAGGTTTAAAAAAGGAACCAACAGGGCAATTGAAGTTTTACAAAATAGATCAAATCCAAAAATACAAGCAGAAGACTTCGTATTTGTACGCAGTGAATACAAAATGGTGAAAATTGAACTGGCAGATATCGACTATGTCGAGGGGCTTGAGGATTATATTAAAATACATATTGCCAGCAGCAGGCCAGTTCTTACCCTAATGACCATGAAATCTTTTATTGAAAAACTCCCTGCTGATAAATTCTTACGTATACACCGCAGCTATATTGTTTCATTAAATAAAATCAGGAGTGTACTCAATAAAAAAGTACTTCTTAAAACCGGGGCTACCTTGCCGGTAAGTGACACATATATCGCCGAACTGAATAAATATATCTGCAAATAACATTTTAAGTTTATCGGTTCAACAACCTCTTTTACCGATACTATTTGAATATTGCATGGTTATTGATTTTAAAAAAACACCCAAAATCATATGCTTGGTAATAAAAATATTACTTATGAAAAACCTGCAGGCCGGTAATCACCGGCCTGTTTTATATTTTCTTTAAGAATATCAAAAACAAATACGGTTTATCTTGCCACTGTTAACTAAATAACCGCCGCTTTATAAAGTATTACTTCTACACTTTCTATTTTTTACCTACCTCAGCCAGCTGCATAATTTTTTATTCATTTAAAAATGTTTGTTATGGGCAACTTGTTAAAAACAGCAGCTTTCGTTATTTTATCTTTTGCAGGGCTTTTGCCTGCTGCAGCACAAAGCGGTTATAAATGGATGATTGGGGTAAATGCAGGTACAATGATTTACCAGGGAGATTTAACACCATCCACTTTCGGGTCATATAAAACACCTGCATTTATGTTTGGCATTTCAGCGGCTAAAATCATGAATCCTTATTTTGCCCTGAGAGTCAATGCTGTGTTTAGTAAATTAAAAGGTGATGATGCGGCATATAAAAAACCTGTATGGCGGCAATACCGGGCTTTTAGTTTTATTACACCGGTTACCGAATTTAACGCACAATTGTTATGGAGTCCTTATGGAAACAACAGTCATGAAACAGGGCAGCGCATTACGCCATACTTTTTTGGTGGTGCAGGTGTAAGCTTTGTAAATATCAGCCGGGATTACAGCAGGCTCGACTCTTCAGCTTTTGGTTTTAGTGCAAAACAGCAGAGTGGCTTAAGGATTGACAGTGCAAGGAATCTTCCCCGAACTTTATTTGTATTGCCTGTGGGCGCAGGGCTTTCATATTATTTGGGAAACAGGTGGTCGCTTAATTATGAACTTACTTTTCGTTACACATTTACTGATTACTTAGATGGCTTTAGCTACTCAGTCAACTCCGGGTCAAAGGATTATTATCATACCCATTCGCTTGGGCTTGTTTATCGCTTTGGTGGTAATGGTGGCAGTGATGGTAAGCTTGGTTGTCCATTAATGAAGTATTGATTAACTCATACTATTGTTCAAAAAATCAATCATCGGTTTTATGGCTTCAAATGTTTTAGCAACTTCTTTTGCCAGGTTTTTATCAGTGAGTTGTGTATCAGTTAATGGCCTGCTTACGATATAGCTTTTCATTTTTAAAAATTCAATAGCAGGATTGTCGTCGCTGTATCCTTTAGGCGGCCTTCTTAAAACTTCTATGCCATCCACCTTGGTAAAATATTTTTTGAATACTTTATCATTTACAATCTTCTTCCATTCATCAAAGTTGTAGTCAATTTCCTGGCGTACCTTTACAAGAACAGTTGGCTCAGGAATATATAAGCCACCTGCTGCAAAACTTTGGCCCGGTTCACAATGAAAATAATAACCAGGTGTGTTTATCTTTTTTCCGCCAGGGTTTATGTAGGCGCCCATGTTGGTTTTATATGGGCTTTTGTCTTTGCTAAAGCGGATGTCACGATTGATACGGAAAATACAATCTTTTGCTTTTAAAGACGATACAGCCGGGTCGAACTTTGTAACAGCTGTGATCAGCGTATCAATAAAGGAAATAAAATCGGCTTTTGCTGCTTCATATTTTTTTCTATTTGCATCAAACCAGGGCCTGTTGTTATTCTTCTTTAAATCCTGTATAAATTTTAATGTAGAGACTTGTAGCATGCTTTGTTTTTATAAAAGCAAATTAATAAAAAAGGAACCGCTTACACGGTTCCCTGTTTCTTATTTCTTACCTGTTGGAAGGGTTTTCATTTATTATTTAATATGACTCCAGTTTTCTCCACTCTTAATCCTGTATAGCGTCATTTCACTCACCTTGTATTTGGCGGCCATTTGTTTATAAGTTAATTTACGTTTTGGGTTTTTAATAGCTTCCTTGATAGCTCTAACTTTTGTAGCATTCAGTTTAAGCCCAACCTGTTTATTAGCCTGCTCTTTTTTGTATGCAATTTTCAGTGGGCTTTTTTGCTGGTGACTGCTCATCTCTTCCAATGTTGCCCATTTAAGGTTGTTTTTTTTATTGTCTTCCTTTTTATGGTTAAGATGAATTACATATTTATATTTTGACGAAGGTTTTTTGCAAAACAGTTTTGCAATTTCCCTGTGCAGGTAAATAGTGCCGTTACCCCCATCCAGATGAAGGTTGAGTGTGCGGTAGCCAGATGTTAAAGATCCTTTCAGGATTTTGCCATCCTTATTTACATCAGTACTGTAGCTGGCAGCTCTGCCATGCGTTGAGATTGCATACTTTCTGCGTACGCTTTTGTGACCGCTTATCCTAAGCGGCTTCCAAACTTCTCCTGCAATTTTGTTGATCATACAAATGAATTTAATTCAGGTGGTGAGTGAGCAATAGCGCTTGTTTAAGTTTTTTAAGTTTGAGCGGATATAAATATAAAAATTATTTTTTCTAAACAGGCAACATTTTTATAAAATCTTCCTCGTTGATAATTTTTATGGATTGTATCTTCTTTGCTTTTTCCAGTTTACTGCCTGCATCCTCTCCCACCACAAGGTAGTTAAGTTTACTGCTTACACCGCTTACAATTTTGCCGCCGTTCTTTTCCACCATCGCTTCAGCATCGCTTCTTTTAAGGCGGTTGAGGGTGCCTGTAAATAAAAAAGATTGCCCGAAAAGGCTATCGTTTTCTGCTACCTGTTTTTTTTGATTGATGAGGGAAACACCCAGTTCGCCCAACTTTTCAATCATTCTTATATTGGCCTCATCAGCAAAAAACTGGTGAATACTACCGGCTACTTTTACCCCAACATCCTCCATTTGCTGCAGTTGTTCCTGTGTATAATTTTTAAAATCCAACAGGTGTTCAACAGCGTTTGCCAATGTTTTTGCAGTGGTTTCCCCAACATACCTTATGCCTAAAGCATACACCAACCTGTGTAATGGTTGCTGTTTAGAGGCATCAATGGCTGATTTTAAATTGTCTATTGATTTTTTGCCAAAACCTTCCATTTTGCCAATGGTTTCAAAATTGAGTTGGTATATTCCCGGAACATCCTTAAGCAAACCATCGGCATAAAACTTTCTCACATTTGCTTCGCCAAAACTTTTTATGTCCATTGCATCCTTGCTTACAAAATGTATTATTCTTTCCACTACCTGTGCTTCGCAATTTATATTGATACAGCGCCACACAGCCTCTTCCTCAGGTTTAAAAAGTACATGATTACAAACGGGACAATTTGAGGGAAAGATAATTTCTCTCTCAGTTCCTTTTCTCAGTTCAGGAAATGACTTTACAATTTGCGGTATCACATCACCGCTTCTTTCAATTAAAATACTGTCGTCCAACAGCAAGTTTTTCTCTTTAATGTAATCTTCATTGTGAATTGAAATGCTTGAAACCGTTACCCCGCCTACTTGTACTGGTTCTATTTTGGCAACTGGTGTTACGGCTCCTGTTCTGCCCACCTGGAATTCAACAGCCAGCAGCTTGCTGGTAGCCTGCCTTGCTTTAAATTTATATGCAATGGCCCAGCGTGGGTGATGGCTTGTCATACCCAGCTGCTCCTGTAGCTGAAGGTTGTTTATTTTTATCACCATGCCATCCACTTCGTAAGGCAGGCTGTCTCTTTTTATTTCAAATTCATTTACATATTCAATCACTTTATAAATACCCTTTACCACTTTCATTTCTTTTTTGGGGCTGCGGAAACCAAGCTCCCATAACATCTCCAGCATGCCGCTGTGAGTTAATGGTTGCCTGCTGTCTGTTGCCTGCTGCTTGCCGCCCGTTGTCAAATAACTTACATGGTACAAAAAAACTTCAAGGTTTCTTTTGCCCACTTCAGCAGTATCCTTTATCCTTAATGTTCCAGCCGCAGCATTTCGGGGATTGGCCAATGGAGGTGTGCCTTCTTCTATGAGTTTTTGATTGTAAGCTTTGAAGTTATTTTTATTAATAAGCACTTCGCCACGTATTTCTATCTGGTCAATACCAAAACTGCTGAACTTGGCAGATAACGGAACGGACTTTATCTGTTTTGTATTAATAGTTATTTCGTCACCAGCAATACCATCGCCCCTTGTTGCGGCTCTTAATAATAAGTCATTATCATAAATAAGTGAAATGCTGGCACCATCAAATTTTGGTTCTACACAATACTCCACAGTTTCCAAACTGGAAAGTTCTTTTGCTTTCCGGTCCCAATCCAATAAATCATCAGCATTATAACTGTTCTCCAGCGAAAGCATGGGAACAAGGTGATTTACTTTTGGGAAATCTTTTACAAGACCGTTGCCAACCCTTTGTGTTGGTGAGTCGGGGGGTACAGATTCCGGGTTTTCTTTTTCAAATTTTTCAAGCAGTTTGTAAAGCGTGTCATATTCAAAATCGCCGATCAAGGGTTCATTTTGTACATAATACCTGTATTCATGAAAACGGAGTACATCTCTCAATGAAATGGCGTCAAATACATCAGTATCTTTTGTATCAATTTTACCGGCAGAAGAAAGCCATTGTTTAGTAAGTTGCTGCAGTTGTTTAGTTTGCTCCTGGTTATACATAACTATTGCTGTTGCATCAAAGGTAAAGTTATGCTGCAGCTTTTGCAGTAATTTTATAAAAACAGAAACATGTCTATCAAGCCAGCATTTTATTTACTTATTATTCTTTTTTGCTCCTGCAAGCAAAGACAAAAGGCAGATGTTATAATTCACAATGCCGTTATTTATACTGCAGATGAAAATTTTTCTGTGCAGCAGGCAATGGCGGTTGCAGGGGGTAAGATATTAGCCGTTGGCAGTAACGATGACATACTTAAGAATTATTATGCGGCAATAACAGAAGATACAAAAGGGAAATTCATATACCCGGGATTTATAGATGCCCATTGTCATTTTACAGGTTATGCAACAGATATGTGGAAGAGTGATTTAACTGGAACAAATACGTTTGATGAAGTAGTTGAAAGAATCAATAAGTATGCTCAATCAACCACAACAGAATGGCTTTACGGGAGAGGGTGGGATCAAAACGATTGGCGGGTGAAAGATTTCCCTTGCAAAGAAAAACTTGATTCCCTTTTCCCAAATCGTCCTGTTTTTTTAAAACGAATTGATGGACATGCGGCTTTGGTGAACCAAAGGGCGCTTGATATTGCAGGCGTTACTGCAGCAACAAAAATTAGCGGCGGGATTGTAGAATTAAAGAATGGAAAACCAACAGGCATTTTACTTGACAATGCAATGGATTTGGTAGAAAATAAAATTCCTTTGATTAGCGATAAAATGGCCATGCAATATTTTCTACAGGCGCAGGATAGTTGTTTTCAATATGGAATTACAGGCGTACACGACTGTGGTGTAAGCGAACATATTATTGAGCTTGTTGATGCTGCACAAAAAGACGGGAAACTACAAATGAAAATATTTGCATTACTTACAGATAGTGCACACTATTACAGCCGCTGGATAAAAAAGGGAGTTTATAAAACAGCTTTTTTGCATGTTGGTGGATTTAAGTTATATGCAGATGGTGCACTTGGGTCAAGAGGAGCTTGTTTACTGCAGCCGTATTCAGATAAGCCCGGCTGGAATGGTTTTTTACTTAGCACCAACGAGCATTTTAGTGACATAGCAAAGCAACTTGTGTCCAGTAATTTTCAAATGTGTACACATGCGATTGGTGATAGTGGCAACAGGCAAATCCTTTCTGTTTACGCCGAGGTGTTGAAAGGGAAAAACGATAGGCGCTGGCGGATTGAGCATGCACAGCTAGTAGACGAGAATGATTTTTCATTGTTTGGCAAATACAATATTATACCAAGTGTGCAGCCTACTCATGCTACCAGTGATATGTATTGGGCTACAGACAGAATTGGTACCAATAAAATTAAAAATGCTTATGCGTATAAAAAATTGCTTGACCAAAATGGATGGATAGCGTTGGGCACTGATTTTCCGGTTGAAGATATTAACCCTTTTAAAACCTTTTACGCTGCTGTAGTACGGAAAGATGGCAAAGGTTATCCTGACCAAGGCTTTAATTTTGAAAATGCCTTGAGCCGGAAGTCGGCTTTGCTTGGAATGACTTTGTGGGCGGCCAAAGCTGCATTTGAAGAAAAAGAAAAAGGGAGCCTGGAAGCATATAAGGATGCAGATTTTTTTATATGCGACAATGATTTAATGAAAATCAAAGCGCCAGAGATTTTGAAGATAAAAGTTTTAACCACGTTTGTTGACGGTAAAAAAGTATTTACCCGTTAATTTTTGAACAATATTTGTCTTTTACATTAGAATGTGTTTATTTTACACATTAAACTGCTTGTCAAATGAAGAAAGTTCTACTCTCAGTGAGCATTGTTTTGCTGTTTTCTATTGCCAAATCACAACTACTTAGTTGGACACCTCTCTTTCCAAATGATAATTCCACTATTGTAATTACAATGGATGCAACAAAGGGCAACCAGGGTTTAATGGGTTTTACAGGAAATGTGTACATGCACCTTGGTGTAATTACCAGTGCCAGCACAACTTCTACCGACTGGAGATATGTACCTACTACCTGGGGTACCACCACGGCCCCTTCTGCAATATCCATCGGCACCAATAAATGGCTTTTTCAATTAAATAATCCCCGTGCTTATTTTAATGCTGCAATGGGTGGCGTGCCTGCTGGAGAAACAATTTATAAAATAGCCTTGCTTTTTAGAAATGGGGATGGTTCAAAGGTTCAAAAAAATGCAGATGGAACTGATATGTACATTCCGATTTATGCTGCTGGTAGTAAAAGTATTCAGTTTACACGACCAGCCATAGTACCCGATTACAGTGGGTCAAATGAAGCGATTACGGCTACTGTAGGCCAAACAGTATCATTAAAAGCGGTGCCATCCACATCAGGAACATTAAAAATGTATTACAATGGAAATGTAATTGCCGGCCCTATTATTAGTGGCGATAGTATTTCGACCAGCCCTGTTATTTTAAATACACCTGACCAAATGTTTGTAGCCGAACTAAACGTTGCTGGTATAAATTACTATGATACCATAAAATATTACGTTCCTCAACCCAACGTAATACTGCCACTTCCTGCCGGTGTAAAAGAGGGGATTAATTATTACAACTGTGCCGATTCTGTAACGCTTGTTTTATATGCGCCTAACAAAACAAGAGCTATGGTGATAGGTGATTTTCCGAATAGCAACTGGTTTTCTAATTCACAGTATCAAATGAACAGGACACCCGATGGTATTTATTATTGGAAAACTATTAAAAACCTTCTTCCGCAAACGGAATATGCCTACCAATACCTGGTGGATAATTCTATTTATATAGCAGATCCGCTTTGCGAAAAAATACTGGATCCCTGGAATGATAAGTACATTAACGATACCCCTCATGCCAATACTTATCCTAACCTAAGACCTTACCCAACGCAGGCCTCTGCCGGAGTTAATGGCTTTGTAAGCGTACTACAGATTTGTGAACCACAATACAATTGGCAAACGACGAATTTTGTGAAACCAGACAAAAAGAACCTTGTCATTTATGAATTGCTTGTTAGGGATTTTGCTAAGCAAAATAATTTTCAAACAATTATTGACTCTATCAATTATTTTAAGCGTCTTGGGGTTAATGCAATTGAGTTTATGCCGCTGCAGGAATTTAATGGAAACAATAGCTGGGGGTATAATCCCACTTTTTATTACGCTCTGGACAAAGCCTATGGAACAAAAAATAAACTCAAGGAATTAATTGACTTGTTACACACAAACGGCATAGCAGTTATATTGGATGCAGTATATAATCATATGGATGCCGGCGCCAACCCACAAGGGAAACTATACTGGGATGCAGTAAACAACAGGCCGGCAGCAAACAGCCCTTGGTTTAATGCTGTGTCTCCACAAACCTTCCTAAGTTTTTTTAATGATTTGAATCACACATCTCCAGCTACAAAATATCTCACTCAAAACTCAATGGAATATTGGCTGAGAGAATACAAAATAGACGGCTTTAGACTCGATTATACAAAAGGAATGACCCAAACAGCCACCTCTTTTGACAATTCCGCTTATGACCAAAGCCGAATCGATATTCTAAGCAATTATTACGATTCAATCGTTTCAAAATTTCCTAATACATACATGATACTGGAGCATTTTTGTGTGGCTGCAGAAGAAAACGTATTAATTAATAAGGGCTTTATGACATGGCGTGAAATGTATGCACAGTACAATCAATCATTAGAAGCAAATGGCGGAGATAAAAACTTTGGTGAAATAATGTGGAATTATGGGGCTAATGGTAGGAATGCGCCTTCTCCCAGTCTGGTAGGATTTATGAACAGCCATGATAAGGAGAGGAGCGTATATAATTGTATAAACTATGGTAATACTTCTGGAGGGGCATATAATGTAAGGGATACGGCAACTGCAGTTGAAAGAATGGAAGCCGCAGCTTCTGTATTATTTACAGTACCCGGGCCTAAGATGTTTTATCAATTTGATGAAATGGGATATGACATACCACGGGCTGGCAACACCGATCCCAAAGCTCCCCGGTGGGATTATTTAACAAAACCATACAGGCAAAGTTTACTTAATGCATACTCGCAAATTATAAAGTTCCGATTGGCCAATACAGCAATATTTAACAATGTTCCATCAGCTTATGATTTTAATGCCAATGGAGGTTTTGTAAAGTATTTACAAATCGGCGACCCTAATCCGGGCAATACGCAGGTTACAATTGTGGCCAATCTTGGAGTAACTAATCAAACAATATCTCTGAATTTTCAAAAAACCGGCGCATGGTATAATTATCTTAGTAATAATACCACTGGCTCAGGCTCTACTACTGCTGGCTTAAATGGAGCAACCAACACTACGTTTAATCTTTCATCAATTAACCAGACAATTGTACTGGCGCCAGGTGAATATCACATATATGTCAGTAAGGGTGCTACTTATACTTTTACAGGAAACGGCAACTGGAATGTTGCTTCCAATTGGGAGAATAATAGTATTCCACCAGCCACATTACCCAGTGGAGCAGAAATTATTATTAATCACCAGGCAGGAGGTGAGTGTGTATTAAATGTAACACAAACAATATCACAGGGAGCCAAGTTTACTGTTATAGCAGGAAAGAATTTCCGAATACCATTAAACCTGACTATTCAATAAAAAATTAATGATAATAGGAGAGCCAATGTCACCAGCAAACAGTATAAAAACTTTACAGGTAATACAATCCGAGGTAGAAAACATCAATAAGATAGCTTTGTCAGTTGATTGTGTAATTTTCGGATTTGATGAGAATAAATTAAAAGTGCTGCTGATTAAAAGTGATCTCAAAAAGTATCTGGGTAAATGGTCTTTGCTTGGTGATCTTGTTTTTCCAAATGAAGATATTGAAGCGGCGGCATACCGTATATTAAAACAGCGTACAGGTTTGAATGACGTTTACCTTGAACAGGTTCATACATTTGGAAAGGTAAACAGGCATCCGGCTGGCAGAGTTGTAACGGTAGCTTATTACTCATTGATAAATGTGCAGCACCACAAATTAAATATTCTTGACAATGAGATACACTGGCATGATGTAAATGTTGTAGCGGATTTAGCTTTTGATCACCAGGAAATATTTGATACCTGCTTGCGGCAGTTGCAAAAAAGGGTACAGGAACATCCTTTAGGGTTTAACTTATTACCCAAAAAGTTTTCTCTTCGGGAACTTCAGAATTTATATGAAGCAATATTAAATATTAAAATGGACAGGAGAAACTTCCGGAAAAAGTTTTTTGCAATGGATTTCCTGGTTGATATGAGGGAGATGGAACAAGATGTTCCGCATAGACCCGGAAAGCTATACAGGTTCAATTTTGAGAAATACGAAAAGAAGAAGAAAAAATTTATCGGAATAGACTTTTAAGTTCATTGCAGCATATAATGAGTGCTGCTTGTCTTGTAAGTATTATTATCAAAATTTTTTTCGAAAATTCATTAAACAATAGTTTGATAATAAGAAATAACAGTTACTTTGCGTAAAATTTACACATTTAAGGATGTGTTATAAAAAACTAATTGCACTAAAACCAAAACGAATAATTGCTTGCAAATGAATGATTGCTTCATTCCTTCTTGTCTTATTCCCGTTTTGGCAGTATAACTCCAATCAAAAAAATAAACAATGAAAAAAAACATGCTAAAAGCTTTGAGCAACGCATTTAAAACGATTGCGTTAACGATTGTTTTAGCCCTGTTTACAATTGCAGCATTTGCACAGCAGCAGGTGACTGGCAAGGTAACAGACTCAAAAGATGGTTCGCCTCTGCAGGGAGTTACCGTATTGGTAAAGGGTACAAAAGCATCTACACAAACAGGCGCAGACGGTACTTTTAAAATTACGCCACCTGCACAGGGTAATGTGTCGCTAATTTTTACATCAATTGGCTTTGCCAGGCAAGAAGTAGCATACACTTCAGGTGATGTAAATATTAATTTAGTAGCAACCAATCAACAGTTAAATGAAGTAGTAGTGGTTGGTTATGGTACATCCAGGAAAAAGGATTTAACTGGTGCAGTAAACAAAATTTCTGAGAAGGATCTTAACCAGGGCGCCATCACAAACCCATTGCAGCAGATTGCAGGTAAAGCACCTGGTGTTGTTATTACACAGGCTGGCTCCGATCCTAATACAGCACCAAGCGTAAGGATAAGAGGTATCAATTCATTGCAGGGTGGAAACGATCCGCTTGTTGTGGTTGATGGATTGCAGGGCGGTTTAGAATTACTTCAGCAAATTTCTCCAAACGACATTGAATCTTATGATATCTTAAGGGATGCTTCTTCTTCTGCAATCTATGGTTCTAGAGGCGCTGGCGGTGTTATCCTCATTACTACCAAAAAAGGTAAAGCAGGTAAAATGACACTTGAATATAATGGCGTTGTTTCTTACGAAAAAATGGCAAAGAAGTTTGATTTGATGAATGGTGACCAATACAGGAACTTCTTAAAAAGCAAAAACATAACAACAAGTGATAATGGTGCTAACACAGACTGGGTAGATGTTGTTACCCGGGCCGGAATTTCTCAAAACCATACCGTTTCAATGACTGGTGGAACAAGCGACTTCAGTTATAGGGCAACCTTAAGTGCAGTATTGGCAAGCGGGATACTTGAAAAATCAAAAAGTGAAAACTATATTGGAAAATTTTTGGCAACTCAAAAAGGCCTTAATGACAGGCTGACCTTGCAATATGGTATAAACGTATGGTCAACAAAAGGAACTTACATTGAAACAGGCTCAGCCTTGTGGAATGCATACAACAGAAGGCCGACAGATCCGGTGTACAATACTTCAGGAGGCTACTTTGTTGATTTGGCCAGTACGTTTTCTTATGTTAATCCACTGGAGGTTATTGAAAGAACGCAAAACCTCGGGCAAAAAAATGGTTATTTCGGAAGTTTAAAAGCAGACTTAAAACTAATTGACGGGTTAACCGCAGGATTCTTTGGAACTTATAAAAGAAGAAATGACGTTTATGGTTTTTATCAGCCAAGTGATTTAACTGGAACTAACGGACAAACATACAATGGCTACGGCGTTAGAAATACAGATGTTGCTAATGAACGTTTAATGGATCTTTCTCTTACATACAAGAAAAAATTTGGTATTCATAGTATAGATGTATTAGGTTTATATGAATGGCAGCGTGGTACGTATGAAGGATTCAGGAACGTAGGAAGAAACTTTATAAGTGATTACACAGGATATAATGCACTTAATCTAAGCGATATAACTAAAGCCCAGCAAGGAGATATCAGTTCGTATAAAAATGAGAACACTTTGATTTCTTTCCTCGGCCGTATTAACTATACATTGATGGATAAATACCTGATTACAGCAAGTGTACGCCGGGACGGATCCTCAAAATTGGGTGCAAATAATAAATGGGGCTGGTTCCCAAGCGCTGCTATTGGCTGGAGAATAAGCCAGGAAGATTTCCTCAGGGATAGCAAGATAATTAATGACTTGAAGATTAGGGTTTCTTATGGCCAAACTGGTAATCAAGGCGGTATAGAACCTTACCAATCACTTGAATTGATTAATCGTACTGGCCCTAACTCTTTCGGATTTGTAAGAAATGCAAATAAAGACTTGCGTTGGGAAGTAAAGAAAATGTTCAATGGTGGTATCGACTTTGCACTAGTTAATAATAAACTTACTGGCTCTTTAGATGTATATGATGGTAAAACCGAAAATATGTTGTATTACTATAAGGTACCGGTTCCTCCAAATCTTGTTGATGCACTATTGGCTAATGTAGGCACTATGAGCAACAGGGGCATTGAGTTCTCAGTAAATTATAAGTTGGTTCAGAAGAAAGATTTCACCCTCACAATTGGAGGCAATATCGCAAAGAATGAAAATAAAATAACAGAATTAAGTGGTAGTATCAATGGACAAAAACTGGTTACAGATAGCATAGCATGGGGTAGCTATAGTATTGGTGTAGGCCCAGGCGAAGCTTCTTACCTGATGAAAGGACAGCCCGTTGGAGTATTCTTTTTATATAAACATGCAGGGGTAGATGCAAACGGAAACCAGGTACTGGCAGATTTAAATAAAGACGGTACCATTACCGAAGGCCCACGTTCTGATGATAGATATATTGCCGGAAGTCCTCAACCTAAATTTACTTATGCGTTTACAGCCAACCTCACGTACAAAAACTGGGATGCATCAATGCTGCTTCGTGGGGTACAAGGCAATAAAATTTTCTCAGGAGTATTAGCAGGGTTTAATCATTTGCCAAACGTAGTAAAAGGTAATGGCCTTGTGGATGCAAGTACAAACGCTTTCAACTTAGCCCTGGGCCCCTCCGATTACTGGCTTCAGGACGGTTCTTTTTTAAGGCTTGATAATTTGAATATTGGCTATAAAGTGCCTTTTGCTTCAAGCAAGTATATTTCTTCCTTAAGATTATCTTTTACAGGAAGCAACCTGTTTGTTATTACAAAATATAAAGGTCTCGACCCAGAAATCAGGGCCGATGGCGGCGGCGGTTTTGGTATTGATGGAACAGATTTTTATCCACGTACAAGAAACTTTGCTTTCGGAGTTAACGTAATTTTTAAGTAAAACATTAAATGAGAAATCAAATGAAAAATATATTTATTGTGCTTGGGGCAACTGCTTTGTTTGCATCATGTACCAAGCTTGATGAAACAGTATATGACCAGATACCTTCTGGTGAATACTTTAAAACAGAAGAACAGGTAAAAGGCACCCTTACTACTATTTATGATGAAATACGTGGTGACTGGAATGGCAAAGGATATATGGGCGCCGACCGTGGCTGGTATGACCTTAATGAAATTTCATCAGACGAATGTATGCTGCCTGCAAGAAATGGTGGCGCCGATTGGCAGGATGGTGGCGTATGGCAACAAATGTATAAGCATACATGGACGCCTACACACCCATTTATAGAACAAACATGGAACTGGTTGTATAAAGCCATTACACAGTGTAACCAGGCTGTTGAGTTGCTTGAAAGTAAAAATGCAAATCCACAGTTCATTGCAGAAGCAAAAGTGCTAAGAGCCCAGTTTTATTATATGTTGATGGATGGATGGGGCAATGTTCCTATTGTAACATCTACCAAAACATTGATTACCGATGTAACTCAGTCAACAAGACAACAGGTTTTTGACTTTGTAACATCTGAACTTGAAACAAACGTTCACGACTTAAGTGAGAACAAAAGCCTGTATGGCCGTTTTACAAAAGGCGCAGGGTTTGCTTTAATGGCAAAAGTTTATTTGAATGCCCAAGTTTACACCGGTACTCCAAAGTGGACTGAAGCAATTAAAGCTTGCGATTCCGTAATTGCACTTGGTTACTCTTTAGTACCAGGCAGCAATTATTTCGATGTTGGCTCTGCCGGTTTATTTGGCGATGTGTGTAGTTCTTCCGAAGTTATTTATGCAATATCAATTGATGCAAACAAAAACCCAAGGAATATTGTAGGTATTCGTTCGCTTCGTTTTGAACATGGCAAAGCGCTTACTTTCGGTAATGTATCTACCTGGGGAGGAAGCACAGCACACAGGAATTTCATTGAAAAATTTCAGGACGGTGATATAAGAAAGCAACAATGGGTTAGTGTTGCAAAAGACAGAAGCGGTAACATTGTTCAAAAAGATGGCGGTGGCGATTTGGTATATAATCTGGATATAGCAAGCATAGAGAATGCAGGTAATTTTGATGGCTTAAGAAATATTAAATTCAACATTACTGCCGGGTATCCATCGGATGGCACCGGCGCAATCAATGGTGGAAGCGCCAATAACGATTTCCCGGTTTATCGTTTTGCTGATATTTTATTAGTAAAAGCAGAAGCGATTTTAAGAAGTGGCGGTAGCTCTGGCGATGCTGCAACATATTTAAACATGGTTAGAAACAGGGCTGGCCTTGGCGATTATCCAGGTGTGGTAACACTAGAAGAAATTTATGATGAACGTGGCCGTGAATTATGTTGGGAGGGTTTAAGGAGGCAGGATATGATTCGCTTTGGGAAATATACTCAGGCACACGACTTTGCACCAGCAAGTGATAGCCATTTTCAATTATTCCCAATTGCTCCAAATACTTTGGCTAACAATCCAAAGCTGCAGCAAAATCCTGGCTACTAATTTTTATACAAGCCGTTAAATAATTTAAAAATAAACACAATGAAAAATAATTTTAAATTTTTAGGAACCCTGGTGTTGCTTGTCGCATTTTTTGCCGCAGGTTGCAAAAAAGAAACAGTGGATACTGCAATTGACGGGATATCCATTGTAAACTATGACTTGGTACAGATAACTGACGCTAATCGTAATCTTCCAGTTTCAGTTGAAGTTTCGGGAAATGAAGGAATAGATAGCGTTACCGTTAAAGTTTATCCTGAAGGTTCAACAACTCCGGTAACCTCACAATCTTTAAGCCGGTTTACTGCTAATTCGTTAGGCAGGATAAATGTTCCTGTAGCATTTCCTGTACCTGCGATAGCGCCGAACGGCGTATATAAAGTTGTATATACAGTTTATGATAGAACAGGCAAATCTGTTACAAAAGAATATTTAGTAAATGTGTTGAATAATCAAACTACACAGTATTGCACTTTTGATAACAAACCTTTACCCTCTGGTAAAAACGTGTGGATTAGAGTAATATCAACCTTGCCACTTGATGCAGCAGATAAAGTATATTTTACTGGAAACTTTGAGGCTGCAAACGGTGGTACTGGGGATTGGACTGGTGGAGTAGCTCTTTTTGAAATGACAAGAGTAAGCCCTAACTGTTTTGAAATTGCCGCAAACCTGACGTCCGGCAACGAATTTAAATTCACATTAGGTGGTTGGGATAAAGAGTGTTTTGATAACAGAGGTAATCCAACTAGTAATTTTAAATGGACCAGCGGAACAGGTTCCCAGGAATTCACAATTTACAACTGGAAAACAAAAACAGTAGTTGTGCAGGATATACCCCAGCCTCTTCCTTCACAAGCAATCGTTTCAGGTAAGGTTTCAATAATTGCCGATGTAAATACTACAAGCGATGCAAATACATATTACTTAGTTAAAAAAGGCGGGGCATTGTCTGACAAATCAAACCCAATGTACAGAGTTGCTGGTACAACTAAAGTAATGGGTGCAGTTCCACAGGATTTAACTTCAGAATACATTGTGGTAAGAAATGATGAAAAACCAGGAGTTAACCTATGGGGCTTTCCTACTTCAGTGCCAGCATGGGATGGTCATACCAACCCGGTAAATGTAACTGTTCCTTACTTTGAAGGAGATGCTGCAATATTAACCGTGCCAGCCGAATTGTTTATTGTTGGAGGCGCTACTCCTGGCGGATGGAGCAATCCTGTACCCGTTCCAAGCCAGCAATTTACATTGGTAAGTCCGGGAAAATTTGAATTGACCGTGCCGCTTGCAACCGGGGAGTCGTATTTATGGCTGCCTGTTAACGGCGATTGGTCTCACAAATATGGCGGATTTGAAAAGCTGCAAGGGGCTTTATTAGCAGATAACAACGTTCCTGGTTCAAATACACCTTCACCCGATGAGGCTGGTAATTATAAAATAACAGTTGATTTTACTACAGCTTCATATAAAGTAGTTAAGCAATAATTTTTTAAAATGTAATAAAAAATGGGGCCTGGTATCAGGCCCCATTTTATTTTTTGGGTATGATATAAAAAGAGAGACAAAAATTTTGCTAATAATCAACATGTTATAAAAGTCCGATAAAAAATACTTCCCTTTTTTGATTGAAATTAAAATGTCGCTCCTTACCTTCGCCGTCCAAAATTTTAAGCACCCGGGATAGCGGGTGTGTCATAAAAAAATAAACACAATGAGTAAACTTCATTTCACAACCAAACATGCGAACGAGGCTACCGTTGCCCGTAACTGGTACGTGGTTGACGGTACTAATCAAACCGTAGGCCGCATGTGTTCAAAAATTGCCGCTGTTCTTCGTGGCAAGAACAAAGCCTACTATACACCTCATGTTGACTGCGGTGATTTTGTAATTGTAATTAACTGCGATAAGGTTAAACTTACCGGTAACAAAATGGAAGACAA
>CAZBTD010000069.1:0-18613 GCA_964494815.1 uncultured Ferruginibacter sp.
GCAGACTTCCGTAGTAAAGCAAATGGTAACTTCTCTGACATAGGTACATGGGAATACGATCTTGGCGGTAACAACTGGCAAGACGCAACACAAGCGCCGGGTATTAATAATAATGTGCTTATCACTCACAACGTGATACTTAACCAGAATTATACTGTAGGCGGCAGCAGAACATTTGACCTTGGTACTGGTGCAATACTTACAGTAAACCCAACAAGGACGCTTACTATTGCCGGCAGTGCTGACTTTACAGGCAAATCAGTAACATTTAAATCAGACAATACAGGCTATGGTTCACTTGGCGAAGTAACTGGTTCACTAAATGGTGCAAGTAATGTTACTGTAGAAAGGTATATACCAGATAATGGCTTCCGTTCATGGAGATTATTAGCTGTACCAACAACCGGTAGCCAAACAATTAATGCCGCATGGCAGGAAGGGCAAGCTCCGTTGGTGGTAGGTACTTCAGGCCTTGGTACACTTATTACCGGCCCAGGTGGTGCCAATGGCCTTGATGCAGCCTCTGCACAATCAAGTATGTTAAGATGGAATACCAGTACTAACAATTGGACAGGGATTACAGCAACTACGGGACCACTATCAGACTTTGATGCATACTTCTTGTACATACGTGGCGACCGCAGTAAAGGCTTATCGGCATTAAATGGCAATAGCAATGCTACAACTTTAAGAAGCAGGGGTTCATTATATGTAGGAGATCAAACAACAAGTGTACCTACCAGCCAGTTTAGAGCAGTAGCTAACCGCTATGCATCAGCTATTGACTTTACAGGCCTTACCCGTAATAATGTTTCAAATACATTCTATATCTGGGATTCGAAAAAAATAAATGGCAACAGCCTTGGGATTTATCAAACCTTTAGTGGCACTACTTTCCCAGCCTTCAAGTGTATGATAAGTGGTGGCAGCTATACGCTAAACCAGCCCAACACAGTTATAGAAAGCGGCCAAAGTTTCTTGGTACAAGGTGGAGCAACATTGGGTGGTGGCAGCATCACTTTGGTTGAAAGCGCTAAAACTAACGGCGTAGGCAGCCTTGGTTTCCGTCCATCAAGCCAGCCATTCGTAATAGACAGCAGGCTATATACAAACAGTAACGATATGGTAGATGCAAATACGGTAGTAATGGATGGAATTTATTCAAACGACGTTGATGGTGATGATGCCATTAAGCTTAGCAACCCAGGTGAAAACTTTGCAATACTGAAAAGTAATAACACTGTGTTAGCTGTAGAAGGAAGACAACCTGTGGCTAATAATGATGTAATCCAGTTTAAACTCTGGAACCTGCACCAGCAAACCTACAGGGCTGAGTTTGTTGCATCGAATATGAATGAGCCAGGCTTAACAGCCTTCCTTGAAGATGCTTATCTCAACAGCAGTACAGCACTTGATCTTACAGGTACTACTAACATAAACTTTACAGTAGATGCCAATGCTGCTTCATCTGATGCCAACAGGTTCAAGATTGTATTCCGCCAGTTGGCTCCAGTACCAGTAAGCTTTATAAGCATCAGCGGCAATAGAACAAATGCTGGCATAAAAGTTACATGGAAAGTAGCTGCTGAAAGGAATATTAAGCAATATGAAATAGAACGTTCGGCTGATGGCAGCAACTTTAGCAATGCAGGTACTGCTGTAGCTAACAGCAGTAACACAACTGAAGCTACTTATAACTTTACTGATGCTGCTGCTCCTTCATCTGCAGTATTCTACAGAGTAAAGAGTGTGGATATTAATGGCATGATTAAATACAGCGAAGTGGTGAAAATTGCAGCAGGCATTGTTAAACCAGGCTTTACAGTTTCGCCAAACCCTGTTGAGAATGGCATTATGAACCTTCAGTTTAAAAACCAGCAGACTGGTGAATACACAATAAGAATTATCAGCAACAATGGTGAATCTGTTATGGTATCTAAACTGCAACATACAGGCGGTAACAGCACACAATCTGTTTCACTTCCTGAAAGCATTGCAAGAGGTACTTATAATGTAGAAATAACAGCACCAAACAAAACAAAAACAGTGCAGGCGCTGCTTGTAAATACTAAATAAAAAATTAAAAGCCAAATTAAAAACAAAAGCCGCTTCAAAAGAGAAGCGGCTTTTTTATTACTTTAAATTAAAAGCTATAATGCATCTGCCTTGTACCATCTTCAATGCTTACAACATATGCTTCTAGTTTTTTATTGATTGCCAGAGTGTACGCTTCTGTGATTTCTTTAATCATTTGTTCCACTACTTCATCCTGAACAATATTAATTGTGCAGCCACCAAAGCCTCCCCCCATCATTCTTGCACCTGCTATTCCGGGCTTCCCTTCTACTTGTGAAATTAAAAAATCAAGTTCCGGGCAACTTACTTCATATAGTTTGCTGAGCCCATGATGTGTTTCAAACATTTTTTTTCCAAACGATTTAATATCGTTTCGTTTTAAATCCCGGCAGCCTTCAACAAGGCGGCGATTTTCTTCCATTACATATTTGCTACGCTGGTATGCAATAAAATCATACGGCTTTACACATTTATCCAGCATATCAATATCAGCATCTCTTAAACTTTTTACACTATGATAATGCTGCTGTATCATCGTAACAGCTTTTTCACATTGGCCCCTGCGAATATTATATTCAGATGAAGCCAATGAATGCTTCACATTTGTATCAAGCAATACTATTTTGTATCCTTTTATATCAAATGGCTCGTAGCTGTACTCAAGCGAACGACAATCCAGCTTTATTACATTTCCTTTCTTTCCCATCATACTGGCAAACTGATCCATAATACCACATTGCACACCTGCAAATTCATGCTCGGCTTTTTGTGCCATCTTTATTAAAGCCAGTTTGTCTAACTGAGAATTTGTTGCAATATTTAAAGCCATTACCATAGCACATTCCACAGCAGCAGAAGAAGACAATCCTGCTCCCATAGGAATATCTGAAGTAAGTGCAGCATCAAAACCGCTTAGCGGAATGCCAGCTTTTATAAATTGTGCTGCCACACCAAGCAGGTAATTTGCCCATGCAGGAGTTGATAAAGATAAAATTGAATTGGTGGTAGTACTGAATGTATCTTTCAAATCCACGGCAATTAAATTAATTTGATCATCTGCTCTTGGGGTAAGAGAAATATAAGCAGCTTTATCGATTGCTGCAGGCAAAACAAAACCTTCATTATAATCCGTATGCTCACCTATCAGATTTATTCTACCGGGAGAACGTACAATAATTGAATTGTTAGTTGTAAATTCTTGTAGCTGTGTGAGATTAATTTTCAATTGGCTTAACCCTGCACCTGTTTGCATCCGGACAGTTTACTTTTTAAAAATGCGATAATAATTATTAGCAAAATTAATGTATATATAAAACGAAAGCCCCGTCTTTACGGAGCTTTACGTTTGTGATCCGGATTGGATTCGAACCAATGACCCTCAGCTTAGAAGGCTGATGCTCTATCCAGCTGAGCTACCGGACCGGATAAGCGGCTGCAAATATAAGCCAACCAGGCATTTTGAGAAAATGATTATTATATTAAAGCTGCCATTAACACTTAGCCTGCTTTCCAGAAACATATTACATAGTCAAGATAAAACGAAAAAACTGCTACCTGAAACATTTTTGCACAACAAAACCCTACAAATAGCTAAATAGTTTACATTTGAAAAATATCTGCCCGGCCATTTAAGGCTGGTATTACCATTACTAACTAATTTTTATTATGAGACAAAAAATTACATTGCTTCTTGCATTCGCATTTATTGTAACGGCTTCGTTTGCACAAAAAACAAAAAAGAATGGTTTTGTACCGGGTCAAAAAAAACCAGGCCTGTTTGGAATTGCATTTACATTAACTGATTTTAATGCGCCAAAAACTTTTGGGAGCAATGGCAATGCCACTTCTGTACCAATAAAAAACATGAGTGCAGGCGCATCTATCTATTACTGGAAAGGATTAACACCGTTTATAGATTTTTCTGCAAGGCTTAATGGTATATTTCATGACTATAGCTCAACTTTTAAAGGCAAACCCGCCACTACTGAAATAGGACTTGAGGTTGAGCCTGCAATTAATATTCGTCCTTTAAAAGACGAAAATGTATGGGCCCCATTTTTAACTGTAGGCGTTGGCCTCGGTGTTTATACAGGCAATATGGGTGGTTATGTTCCATTAGGTGGCGGCCTGCAATTAAACGCAAGCAGCAATACTTATTTCATTTTACAGGCACAATACAAGTGGAGTTTAACACCAAAAGTATTTGATAACAACCTGTTTTATTCTATTGGCTTTGCACAAAACATAAGCCTGTAATCCTGATTGCTTAACTTTTTATCATGAAACACAAATTGATTTTGCTGTCAGTTGCTTTAGTTATTACTATTACTGGCGTTGCACAAAAAACAAAAAAGAGTGGTTTTATTCCTGGCCAAAAAAAACCAGGGCTTTTTGGAATTGCATTTACTCTAACTGACTTTAATGCCCCAAAAGCATTTGGGAGCAATGGCAACGCCACTTCATTGCCGATAAAGAATATGAGTGCAGGCGCTTCTGTTTATTATTGGAAAGGACTTACACCATTTATAGATTTTTCTGCAAGGCTCAATGGTGTTTTTCATGACTACAGCTCAATTTTTAGAGGAACACCCGCTACTACAGAAATAGGCCTTGAACTGGAGCCATCAATTAATATCCGCCCCTTAAAAGATGAAAATGTATGGGCTCCATTTTTGACTGCAGGCGTTGGATTGGGTGTATATACAGGTAAAATGGGTGGCTATGTTCCGCTGGGCGGAGGTTTACAATTAAATGCAAACAGCACCACTTATTTCTTTCTGCAGGCACAATATAAATGGAGTATAACACCAAAAATTCTTGACAACAATTTATTCTACTCTCTTGGTTTTGCTCAAAATATAGGCAACGAATCGCCAGCACCAAAAGTAGATTTACCAATCGTTCCACCTGCACCTGTTGTAAAGGATACTGACGAAGATGGTGTGCCAGACGAAACAGATGCCTGTCCTGATGTGAAAGGCCTTGCTGCAATGAAAGGTTGTCCAGATACTGATGGCGATGGCATCACAGATAAAGATGATAAATGCCCAGGTGAAAAAGGATTGATAAAATATAATGGTTGCCCAATACCGGATACAGATAAAGATGGTATTAATGATGAAGAAGATAAATGTAAAGATGTAGCTGGACTTGCACGCTACCAGGGTTGTCCAATACCAGACACCGATAAGGATGGTATTAACGATGAAGAAGATAAATGTAAAGATGTAGCTGGTGTAGCAAGTAATATGGGCTGTCCTGAAATAGCTGCCGCCACTGTAGAAAGAATTAACAAAGCAGCCTCCAGTATTTTCTTTGCAACTGGCAGCGCCAAATTGTTAGCAAAATCAAATACTGCACTTAATAATGTTGTTGCTGTATTGAAAGCTAATCCTGATTACAAAATAGATATTAACGGCTATACAGACAACCAAGGCAATGCCGATAAAAACAGGGCATTGAGCGAAGCCCGTGCTGCAGCTGTAAGCGATTACTTTGTAAAAAAGGGAATTGATGCAGGCCGTTTAAGTGCTGCAGGTTTTGGAGATGAAAACCCTGTTGCAGACAATAAAACCGCTGCCGGCAGAGCCAAAAACAGAAGAGTTGAATTGAAATTGAGGAATTATTAAAATAGTCTTTTCTAATAAAGTACAGGGATTGCATCTGCAATCCCTGTTTTAATATATATCATCCAGTCGATTTCGTTTCCAATGACAATTATCAAAACAGTTACGTTACTTTTGCAACCCTAAAACCAGTCATTTACTAAATGTCAAAGCAGGGTGCAGCATATAAAAGTAATCCGCAAGGCAACCTATCACTTCCCTTTTCAGTCTTGCTGAAGATGGCCATACAGGAAGATGAGAAAGCATTCAGGGCAATCTATGACATGCTTTCGGGTAAAATGTACAGCCTATGTGTACGCTATACCGGCAACACCCACGACGCAGATGATGTGTTCCAAGAGGGGCTGATACGTCTTTACAGGAACCTTAATAAATATCAGGGAACCGGCTCCTTTGAGGGTTGGGCCAGGCGCATTTTTGTAAATAGCTGTCTGGATTATTTAAAGAGCAAACAAAAACTTTTATACGCAGAGCTTTCCGATAATACTGACGTACCTGCATCCGAACTAAACGGATTAGAAAAACTTTCGCAGGATGATCTGCTGAAAGTAATACAAAAATTACCTAGTGGCTACCGGCTTATTGTAAATCTCTACCTGGTAGAGGGCTACAATCATAAAGAAATTGGCGAAATGCTTGGCATAAGCGAAGGCACCAGCAAATCGCAGTTATCAAGGGCAAGGGTGATTTTGCAGAAAAACATTGCAGAAATTAATGGCTGATAACAGCAAAAACATATTAAAAAAATTACAGCAGCTGAACTTACAACCGCCTGCTGATGCTTTTGATAAAGCTTGGGGAATTGCTGTACCCAAACAAAACAGTTTACCAGACAGCCAAAATCCAATACCCGAAAACATGGAACAAAAAATTTTTACAAGCCTGCAAGATTACAGCATGGATGCCCCGCCGTTAAATTTTATTGATCTAAAAAATAAAGCTGCGGAAAATACAACCTCAATTAAGCCTTCAAAACAAATTCCTGCATACCTGACGAGAGCCGCAGCACTGTTTTTAATACTAGCAGCAGCTATTGCATTGTATTTTACCGTCTCCAACAAAAAAGAAAATGCTGCTACTGAGTATGCAACAGGAAATAAAAATAATACAGCACCTAATGTAGTTGACAATAATAAAAGCAATGATACACTTGCAACAGCTATTATTACAGCAGGCCCTGTTACCGAAGATAAAAGAACAATAGCACCACTAAATGAAAACCGCAAAAAGGAATTTTTGGGCAGAGGCGTTGTAAAAAAACAGAACAAAAGCAAAGTTACCTTCAGCAATGGTGGCGAAGCCAAACTATATGACAATGATGTGTTGCTTACTTTAGCAAGCTATAGTGGCAACGACTGGAAACAATTTTTTACCAATGCCGTTGAAGACAAAAGAATCACTTTAAATAAATATTCGTACCTGAACCTAAGTGATAAAATGGTGGAGATGTTGCAGAACACTTATCTCACAAAAAAGAATGGCAACCCAAGCAGGAAAGCAAAAAGAACAAAGAAAAAATTTGAAAAGTGGCGAAAAAAGGATGAAAAGTATTTTGACAAAAATATGCGTAACAACCCCACCGATATTATTGATCTGAGCGATTTTACTTTATAATAACTGCTGTCATATGAGCATATCATTACGCCCTATAGCCTTATTCATTATACAAGGATTTTTACTATTTAGCAAAGCCAATGCACAGCACAACAACACGTTAGTATATGATATTAGCATACAAAAAAACAATGGCAAAACCGGTATTGAAGAAACATATAATGGGGGTACCAGGGCAGTTTTTATTTCAAAAAACAAAGCAAGAATAAGACTTACCGCACTTATGAGGGTGCAAAGTATTTTTTTCGATATTAAAGAAAATGCCCTGCAAAAAGCCACAGTAATAAAGGAAAGCGGAAGGAACAAGTATATATTCAGGCTTACACCGGCTGAATGGAAGTTATACAATAAAAAATATGACAGCCTTCTCTGTGATACAAGCTTTACTGATTCACTTGTTATACTTGGCTATCCCTGCAGAAAAGTGGTGATTAAGCCCGAAGACAAAAGAGAAGTAATTGCATACTACACTGATAGTATAAAAGTAAATAACGCAGTTATCGAGCCTTTATTCCAGTGTATTAATGGTACGGTGCTTCAATACGAAGTATCAACAAGAAAAGGGACTATGCTTTTTAAAGCAAGCCATGTGAGCAGTGATAATATTGACCCAAAAATATTTATAATTCCATTAAAGGGAGTTACAGTAAAAAAATTCAACCCTAATAAAAAACCACCAAAACAAACCGAACTATCAAATGATGATGAGGAATAAAACATACTAATCTTCTTTTTCCTTTGCAAAGGAAAAACTCTTTCGTTTTAATCCCTTTACACCCATTGAAAGCCTGCTACGGCGGAGTAGCGAAAGAAAAAAGCCTGTAATTATCATAAGGTCTGTGCCATTTTTGTATTCAGGAACAGAAATAACGCCACTATTACTTCCCTGCACAAGATTATCAATTGCTTCTACAATGCTTTCCTTATTTTTAATCCACCTCCAATGCAGTGAAAAGAAATTCCTGGCAGTCCATTTAGTCTCATCTCCGTTGGTGCTTTTAAACACTGCATGAGGAAAAAAGGATGAAAGAAAAGGCATTTTAATAAAACCTATTACATCATTATTTACAGCATCAGCAATTTCTATAAGAGTACCCGAATTGTTTTTTTTACTAAATACATACATTCTTTCATTAATAGTGGCATATACAGGCCACTTACCCGATGAAGGTTTTAGAATCATTGCTACCAGCCTGTCATCTATATAAACAGAAAATGCATTATCTGCATGTATAAGCCTGTAGTGCCAGGCATAATGATATTTCTTATCCATACCGTTATGAAATAACAGGGCATACACTGCCCTGCTACACTTGTTTCAAAACTAAGCAAACCGATTATACTAAAGATTGTAAAATGTAAAGAATGGTTGCATGAAACACTCGTTATGAAAAGAAGCAAGATGCGTTATTTATTAATGCTGAATTTATACATAAGCAAGTAAGAAAGACTTAGTAAAAAACATACAACACCTGTACCCCACCATAATACATCGTAGCCCTTGTGCTCTGCTACTTGCCCACTGGTGAGCGGCCCCACCACTTGCGCCATCGACCATGCCATAGTATATAATCCGGCATACCGCCCCCTGTTAGATGGTTGTGTCCTGCGTATCCAGAAAGAATTCATAAAAGGCATTGAAAGCATTTCGCCAAAAGTAACCACCACTGAAGATACAATTGCAAGCAGCATTGCATTACCAGGATTACCTGCCAGCATTGCATACGAAACCCCAACCAGCAACACCCCTATCGAGATATACTGCAGATAGGGCCGCCTGCCCTCCAGCTTATATACAAGCACCATTTCAATCATAGCAATAATAAGTCCGTTAAGTGCCATTGTAAACCCAATAAAAGGTTCAGACAAATGCCAGTGCTGTTTGAAAAATACCGGTAGCACCGTAAACAACTGAAAAAAACAAATAGCGAATATTATCTGGAAAAGTACAAACAGCAGGTACAAGCGGTCTTTAAAAACAGGTGCTGTTTTTGGTATTGTTTTTTCAATCGTTTGTTTGCTGGCTTCATTTTTTGAAGGAGATAAAACATTATATAATAAAATCGCTGCTGCAATATTGGTAATACCGTCCACCCAGAATAATAACTGGTAATTGTAACCAGCAACAAATCCCCCTAGTGCTCCGCCTATAGCCCAGCCAACGTTTATAGCCAGCCTGTTAAGTGAATATGATCTGGTACGGTTTTCTTCCTTACTATAATGTGCTATGGCTACTGCATTCGCCGGGCGAAAGGCCTCGTTTATCATGCTGAGAAAAAAAGATGCTATACAAATAGCGGTATAGGTTTTCATTTGCCCAAGTACAATAAACATAATTCCACCTCCAAAGAGAGTGCAAAGCTGCACATAGTAAAAGCCAACTTTATCAGTAATTTTTCCGCCGAGCAAAGCGCCAGCTACCGACCCAGCTCCAAATAAACTCATTACAAATGCTGCTTTCCCAATGCCTACACCAATATACTGTGTCATATACATCGTCATAAACGGTACCACCATGGTTCCACTCCGGTTAATGAGCATTACAAATGAAAGCCACCAGGTACTTGCCGACAAGCCTGCATAAGCTTCACTGTATAATTTTTTTGTAGATGTAATCATTGAGAAAGCTAAAGGTATTTTATCTCTTTGTAATACTATTTACCTTACAAGTAAAAATGCCCTACAGCTGTAATAAATCAAATTGAAATAGGAGACCACGCTGTAAAAAAGTAATCCCCCCGGAGAACCGAAGGGGATTTAAAGTATAGCCATGAAAAACAATCTTTATAAAACTAACTTATAATAGTTATGCTTTCTTTTCGTAACGCTTTTTAAACTTATCTATACGTCCTGCTGTATCTACCAATACATTTTTACCAGTATAGAAAGGATGTGAAGTGTTGGAAATCTCCAATTTCACCACAGGATATTCATTACCATCTTCCCATTTTGTTGTTTCTTTTGATTCTGCGGTAGAACGGCTCAAAAACTGGTAGCCATTACTCATGTCTTTAAACACTACAAAACGGTAACTTTTAGGATGCAAATCTTTTTTCATAATTGTGTTTTTAGTGCATGGATTTTGCCATGCTATATTTTTAAAGACCGCAAAAATAAGGTTTTACACCCTTACGGCAAAGTTTAAATACTGGCAATTCTAAAGAACTTCCGCTAAATTAAAGACAAAATTCCCAATAAAAAGTTTAGCCCGGAACCCAAAATGAACTGTTAACGGTTGCGGGGGAAAACATGTTAACTCTTCATATTTACAGTCTGAAGCGCTATCCCAATATTCCAGCTCCGTGACGCCTGTATTACGTCCTGTAAATCATCTATTTTTTTGCCTGTAACCCTTATTATATCGTCCATTATAGCGGCCTGAACCTTTAAACCGCTATCCTTTATCAGTTTCACAATTTTCTTGGCATCCTCCTGTTTTATACCATTTTTTACTACTACTTCCTGTTTTACTACTTTACCGCTTTGATATGGTTCTTTGGTAAGATCATAAATTTCCGCAGCCAAGCCTTGTTTCATGCTGCGACTGAGCATTACATCTATAATCTGGCCAAGTTTCATTTCGCTGTCAGCTTCCAGGCTTAACTTAAAATCCTTTTTATTAAGATCGATTACCACATGGCTATCCTTAAAATCATATCGGTTAGTAATCTCCTTTTTAACCGTATTAATGGCATTATCGAGTGTTTGTAAATCTACTTTGCTGCTGAAGTCAAATGATGGCATAACTATAAGGTTTCAATATTAATAAGCACAGCAAATATAAAAAACGCAGCTCAAAATTGAACTGCGTTTTGTGTGCTTAATTTCCACCGGCTTTCACCCTTCCCTGCTCATCGGATGCACCTCCAATTTTTCTTTTTGGAGCCGATGGCTTTCCATTACCAAACCGCCAGTTGAAACTAAGGCTTACCTGCCGGCTGTCTCTTCTTTGATGGAAACGTGTATCTATATATGAATACTCTGCTGAGCCTTTAAATTGCTGGGTGAGGAACAAATCCCTGAATCCTAATTTTACAGTTCCTTTGTTTTTCAATATTGATTTTGAAATACCGCCGTTTACATTGCCCAAAGCTCCAATTACCAATACACCTTCCAGGCCTTTGCTACGGTAAAAACCATTTATGTCTGCATTCCACCCTTTACCCAAACTCATTTGTGCACTCAGGTTACCGGTAAAAAGGTTGCTTTGTAAATCAACATTTGAATTATTGATAAACCCTTTAAACCTGTTGTTGCTGAAATTTGCGTACATATTTACTTTAACCCATTTTGCAACAGGCACCATTGCTGTTATAGTAATGCCAAACTGCTGCTGACTTGCGATGTTACTTTTAGTAATAAAAGTTTCATTCCTTTCTTCGTTTTGATCTAGTATATCGTTAATCAAATCAGTCGCTTTTGTATAGTTTAAAGTTGTTGTAAAGTTCCCTTTGTAAGTATGAGACAACTCAATGTTATGACTAAATTGTGGACGAAGGTTTGTATTGCCAGCCTGGTATGTATATTTATCAAGGAAAAAATAAAATGGGTTTAAGTCTGCATAATCCGGGCGCTCAATCCTTCTGCCGTAGTTTAGTGAAAAATTATTTTTTTCATTGGCATCAAAGCTTACATATGCTGTAGGAAACAATTGAGTATAATTCCTGTTGAACTTTTGGTTAGTTGTTACCTGGTTTCCTTTTGATACTGTGTTTTCTAAACGAAGGCCGAGTTGTGTACTCCATTTTTTGTTTAATTGTTTATTTACATTTACATATGCTGCTTTTATTTCTTCTTCATAAATAAAATGATTGCTGCGGCCATTATCATAGGCTGAATTACCATTTTTTATTGCATAATACTTTGCATCATTATCCGTTTTTACAAAACTTGCTTTTACACCAGCTTCAAACTTTGCATTACCTTTTAAACTCTGGCTATAGTCTGCCTTAAAGCTGTAGATATTAATGTTTGAAGGCACTTTGCTTAGCAACGAATCACCTTGTGCAGCAGGGTTATTATTGGCATCAAAATACTGGTTATCGAGTAACTGATCGTTATCCTGGGAATAGCTAATATAATCAGCATCAAACGTTAGTTCTCTGCCGGTACTGTCGAATACATGGCGAAGATTAAAATTACCGCTGAAGTTTTTCCATGTGTTAGTCATATCAGTTACGGCAAACGTACTTGAGTCTGTAATTCCCAAATTATTTTTTAGCAATGTTGTTCCGGTACTATTGAATCCATTGCCATTTACAAAACCTGACACCACTGCCCCTACTGTTGTCTTTTTTGAAAGGGTAATATCAACTCCCAATTTTGCATCATGTGAGTAATTATGATCAATTAATGTTGACGCCTGGTCAAATATGGAAAGCAACTGCTTGGAGTCCTTATCACGGAACTTTCTCAGTATAGTAAGTTCAGAATGTCTTTTATTGTTACTATAACTATAGTTGCCAAATAAGTTTACATTTTTATTCCTGTAATTTAAATTAATGCCTTCGTTTGTACGTGTATATTTTCCTTGTGTTACAGAAGCGTTGAGGCTGCCGTTAAGACCCTGCATTTTTATCTTTTTTGTTTTGATATTGATAACCCCTGCATTACCGGCAGCATCGTATTTTGCCGGAGGGTTTGTCATTATTTCTAATTGATCAAGCTGTGAGGATGAAAGGCTTTTCAAAAAATTAGCAAGATCAGTACCTGATAAATAAGATGGTTTACCATCAATAAATATTTTAACTCCCTGCTTTCCTTTGAGGCTTATGTTGCCATCTTTATCAATTGTAACGCCGGGTGACTTTTCCAATACATCCAAAGCAGATGAACCTGTATTTGACACAGATGCATCTACATTCACAATCATCCTGTCTGCCCTTCTCTCGATAAATTGTTTCTTGTTGGCAACCACCACCTCTTTCAAAGTTTCTGTAGAGGGCTTTAGTTGCAATACACCTACATTCACATTAGAATTAGTTTCACTTAAAGAAACTAATTGAGAATAAACCTTGGAATGACCAATTGAGCTGGCACTAACGAGATAAGTTCCAGGTTTTACATTTTCGAAAACAAAATTTCCCTCTTTGTCGGTAACTGCTGCCTTTACAAGACTGCTGTCACTGCTTTTAAGAAGAGAGATTGAAGCAGCATCAATTATTTTTTGATTCCCTCCATCTTTGAGTGAGCCGGTGATGGAGCCGGCAGATTCTTGTGCAAAGCACATAGTGCTTGTGCTGATAGCAATCAGCGTGGTAAATAAAAGTTTCATGGCTATACTTTGTTTTAAATATTACAGGACAAAAGTAAGTACTTTGCAATGCAAGGTACATTTGTTTACATAAACGGTAGCATTAAGGGGCTGAGTGGAAGAAACTCAGTTTTATCAATGCGATATAATTATTCGGAAAGAGGCTTCTTTGCCAGACAATATATAATAATAACAACTCCTGTTATCATTAAAATAAAGGAAATGAGTTCTGCCTGAGTAAGGTGTAATCCAAAAAAGTTGATGATATTGTTAATACGGATATGTTCTATAATAAAACGTTCAGCTCCATTAAATATCAAATAAACACCCGTCATTAAACCTGGAATTTTCAATCGCTTTCTAATTATCCATAGTACAAGAAATAAACCAGTGCAAATAATAGTTTCATATAATGGAGTTGGAAATACGGGAATCGGCAACATGGCATTGTGCTCATCATTATTACCAGGTATTTTAACTCCATCATTATTTACATTTTGAGGGTAACTATATGCCAGCATCCAAATTGGTAAAAATGAAGGTGCTTTAATGGCCTTATTGGGTATTTCATCAAGCGTTTTATCTTTATTTTCTCCCTTTAAAAAATAAGTGCTGTACTTTTCCAATTGGGCTTTGTATTCGCCTGGTTTTGCCTCGATAGCTTTCCCATCAACGTTGGTAATATAGGCACTGTTATAAATACCCCAGTCGCCATCACCAGCCACTTGGCAACCAATACGCCCCACAGCATAGGCCAGCAGCAAAACAGGTGCTGTTGCATCCATTAAATGAATAAGTTTAATATTCTTTTTTACTGCATAAACAGATATTGCAATTGCTGCTAAAATAAGCCCGCCATAATAAGTGAGCCCTCCGGCCGAAAACAATCTTCCCCATGGATCGGCTTTAAAATCTTCCCAGTTTTCTAACCCATCAAAAAGTTTAGCCCCTATTATTCCAAATACCAAACCAATCACTATGATATCTCCTACCCTGTCATGCGGCCAAATTCTGATAGAGCGCTGCTCGGGTGTTTTTGCCTTTTGCTTGTTTTTTTCTCTCCATTTTAATCCTGCAAGGGCAGCTCCCAATAAAATGCCCGCCAACCAATTCCCCTGCGACGAAAAGATATATTCTTGTGGAGTTATTTCGTCTGGTTTACTCAGCATAACCCCAAGAAGTTTAAAGCCAAATAAAAAACCAGTAATAAAGTTTATTAGCAAATCAAAAAAAGATGCAGGCTTGCCAACTACAATGGTTTCTTCTCTTGGCAACAACAAAGCTGCTTTTTCTTTTCTCTTCAATTCACTTGACAGGACAACAGCTGCTACTATAAAAGCCACAGCTACCATAAAGCCAAATGTATTAAGAAAGCTGAGTGCTTTCCATTCTACACCAAACCACTCCCTGAAAACATAATATAAATTGGGATACATATTGCTGTGATAAATATTTTTATAAGTGATGCAAGATAGAGCAATTAGTTTTGTGATGAGAAGCCAGCAATTAAAAAACTTAAAGTCATTAAAGTAAACAATAAAAAAGCCCATGACTGGAAAGCCACGGGCATATATACTTACTAATCCATAAAAAACTTAGTTGCAATACTGGTCAAAGGCCCCTATCAGGTTTTCGGCAATCATAGCGGCGCTTCTTCCCTCAATATTATGCCTCTCAATAAAATGCACCAACTGGCCGTCCTTAAACAAAGCAATAGATGGAGAAGATGGAGGGTAAGGCAATAAATGCTCTCTGATTTTTTTTACTGCATCTACATCAAAACCTGCAAAGCTGGTGGTTAGGTGATCTGGTTTTTTTGCGCTGTTATGTACTGCCATTAAAACACCGGGCCGGGCAGTACCAGCGCTGCAACCGCAAACTGAATTTATCACTACCAATGTGGTGCCTTTCTCAGATATGGTAGATTCTACATCGGAAGCAGATAACATTTCAGAAAAACCATTCTCTGTTAACTCTTCTTTCATCGGGATTACTATCTCCGCTGGATACATAGTTTATAAGATTTGTTGAGGCTGCAAATTTACAGATGACAATTTAATAAAGCATCGATATTTTTCAATATTCAGGTATTTTGGAACAAAGTGGATAAACCATATGGGGTGCTTTGTGAAATAAAAAGACATTAAGTCAGCACGAGCAAGCCAAGTAAGCCATATCGGCATGCAAAAATGAAATTATTGCCAGCTTAGACTGAAAAAAACAGATGGAACGGCATTTGAACATTAGGATTCATAAATCAAAAATTATTAAACAATAAAAATTTATAGCTATGACACTCGTAAAAGTAAACAACCCAATTGCAAAATCATTTGATGGCTTTTTGAACGATTTCTTTAATGAAGCGCCTGCCTTTGGTAAAAAATGGAATGACGAGGTATTTGGTTTTCCGCCTGTAAACATTAGCGAAAACGCAAATGCTTATCATTTGGAAGTGGTTTCACCTGGCATGGAAAAAGCAGATTTCAATTTAAAACTTGATGGCAATATTTTAACCATAAGTGCTGAAAAGAAAAATGAAATAAAAGATGAAACTGCAAAATCAATTCGAAGGGAATTCAACTACCGTAGTTTCAAACGCAGTTTTACACTGGATGAAAAAATTGACGCTGCAAACATTAATGCTAAATATGAAAACGGTGTACTGAAAGTGGATATGCCTAAAAAAGAAGAAACAAAAGCATTGGCAAAAGAAATTACAATTGCGTAAGCGATTAAAATAACATACAGTTGGTTTTGATAATAGCCGCCCCGTTTCTACGGGGCGGCATTTTATTTAATACCCTAATATCTTCAGCATGCTTTGAGCACTTTGTTCTTTTGCATATACCCAATCAACAAGTTTTCCATTTTTATCATGCCCAATAATAATATGCTTGGGCGAAGGAATTAAGCAATGCTTAATACCACCATATCCGCTTATTTGATCCTGGTAAGCACCTGTGTGAAAAAACCCAACATATAGTGGTTCACCTTTAGACAATTTAGGAAGAAATACCTCATTAATATGTTCTTCACTATCGTAGTAATCATGGCTGTCGCAGGTAATGCCGCCAAGGGTTACACGTTGATATTCGTCATCCCATTTATTAATAGGCATCATCAAAAATTTTTCGCCAATACCCCATGTATCAGGCAAAGTTGTAATGAACGAGGAATCAATCATATACCATATCTCCCTGTCATTTTGATGTTTTTCATCAATGACACTATAAATGTGTGCCATGCTTTCGCCAACAGTATAGCTCCCAAATTCAGTGAAAATATCAGGCATGGGCACCTTATTTTTTGCACAAGCTACTTTTATATTACGCACTATTTCATTTATCATAAATTGATAGTCGTACTCAAACCCAAGAGAATGCTTGATTGGAAAACCACCACCGATATTAATGGAGTCAAGTTCAGGGCAAATCTTTTTTAACTGGCAATACAGGTTTATTACTTTATTTAATTCGCTCCAGTAATAAATATCATCCTTGATTCCCTTATTTAAAAAGATGTGCAGCATCTTTAATTGAAACTTATGCTCATATCCTTCTATCTGGTCTACATAAAATTCAAGAATATCTTTTGCCCTCATCCCAAGCCTCGAAGTGTAGAAAGGGAATGTTGGCTCCTCTTCTGCAGCCACTCTTATTCCAAGCTTGAAAGGAACTTTTACATTTTTATAGGCCTTTAACTCTTCCTTGTTATCCAGCACAGGTATCACATTCTTAAAGCCGGTGTTCAATAATTTAGAAATACGGCTTGTATAAGATTTTTGCTTAAACCCGTTGCAGATAATAAATGTTTCTTTATTTATTTTTCTGCGGCTGTATAGCTTGTTGATGATGTCAATATCATAAGCATAAGAAGTTTCCAGGTGAATGTCATGCTTTAGTGCTTCTTCAACAATAAAAGAAAAGTGAGAGCTTTTTGTACAATAGCAATAATTGTATTTGCCAGCGTATTTGTGTTTTTTAAATGCGGCGGCAAACATTTTTTTAGCCTTGTTTATCTGCATCCCTATTTTGGGCAAATAGGTAAGTTTTAACGGAGTGCCGTATTTATCAATGAGCGCTTTTAAATCCTGGTTATTGTAACGCAGGTAGTTGTTTTCTACTTTAAAATCTTCTTGTGGAAAGTTGAATGTCTGCTTTACAAGGTCAGCGTAGGTATTATTCATTTCGCTCATTAGCTAAGGCATATTTTAAAAAAAGTATTGCAAATGTAATTGATAGATAAAATAATAAGGATTAATTTTTTGGAGCGCCAAAATTTTACCGTTAACCATACAAAATAAATTAATAGGCTTGAGCTTTGGCAAATAAAAAACCGGTTGCAAAAACAACCGGCTTGAATATTATTGAAGCAAACTTCTTACTTAACAGAAGCAACGAGGCTCTTGAAAGTTTCCGGCTCATTCATAGCTAAGTCAGCAAGCACTTTACGGTTCAGTGTAATGTTCTTTTCATTCAGCTTATGGATGAACTCACTGTAGGTAAGCCCTTCTTCCCGTACCGCTGCATTAATACGGGCAATCCACAAACTACGGTAATCCCTTTTTTTGTTTTTGCGGCCAACATAGCTGTATGTCAGGCCTTTTTCCAATACGTTTTTGGCAACGGTATATACATTTTTTCTTTTGCCATAAAAACCTTTAGCGGCTTTTAAAATTCTTTTCCTTCTTGCCCTTGATGCTACTGCATTTTTTGAACGTGGCATATTGTAATTTTTTTAAAGTTAATGTTGATGATTAAAACCTTTTCAGCAGTTATTAGCCACGAAGACGTAATAAACGCTTAACAAAAGCAACCTGTGTAGGATGCACTTCGCCATCTTTACGCATGCCACGCTTGCGCTTGGTTGACTTTTTTGTAAGAATGTGACGTTTGAAAGGTTTTTGGTAGGTAATAAGGCCGGTGCCGGTTACCTTGAAGCGCTTCTTGGCGCTTGAATTTGTTTTTGCCTTTGGCATTGTATAACTTGTTATAGTTACTCCCTGCTGGCGTTCCGAACAGACGGAAACTTATGGAGCCATGTG
>CAZBTD010000070.1:0-18504 GCA_964494815.1 uncultured Ferruginibacter sp.
AAGAATGTTTTCAAACGATGGCACAAGCAGAAGAAAAATATCACAGGGCAACAGTATCACAAGTGCAACTTTGCTCCTACTATTCCGGTTTTATATCCATACAATCTTTAAGGGATGAATACCAAAAAAAGATGGGCAGTAAATACAGTCTTAAAGATTTTCATGAAAAATTTTTGAGCTTTGGCAGCTCTCCTGTAAAATATATCAGGGAACGTATGCTTGAGTAAATACCTCGTAAAATTTTTATAAAGCCGGCTAATGCCGGCTTTATTTTATCCAATACGGCAGCCATTTTTCACATGCTTGCCAGGTTGCAGTAATACCACATCATTATCATCACTATACACACCCAGCACAAGGCATTCACTAAAAAAGTTCGCTATCTGCTTTGGCGGAAAGTTAAGCACAGCAATTACCTGTTTGCCTGCAAGTTCATCAATGTTGTACAAAGTTGTTATTTGTGCCGATGAGTTTTTAATCCCAAATTCTCCAAAATCAATAGTAAGCTGGTAAGCAGGTTTCTTTGCTTTTTCAAATAAACTGGCGCTGATGATAGTGCCTACTCTCATTTCAATTTTTTCAAAATCATTCCAGGTAATCATGTGTGTTTTTTATATTGCAGAAATAAAGTATTTTGACAGTCCAAATTACTAAATATGCCGCTTGATATAAAAAAGGTAACGATTGCTGATATTTCTTCTGTTGCAATATTATTTGACGCCTATCGTGTTTTTTACCATCAGCCATCCAACTTGCCGGCAGCATTTGATTTTTTAGAACAAAGAATATCTGGCAATGAATCTGCTATATTTTTAGCGGTGATGGAAAATGAGCCCCTTGGCTTTGTACAGCTATATCCCGTTTTCTCTTCTGTGCAAATGAAAAAATCATGGATACTAAATGATTTGTATGTGGCAGAATCTGCAAGAAACCAGGGAATAGGAGAAGCATTGTTGCAACAGGCTAAACAATTTGGAAGAGAAACTGGCGCTGCGTATTTGTTACTACAAACAGGATATGACAATTACAGTGCCCAATCTGTATATGAAAAAAATGGCTGGATAAAAGCGCAGGATTTCTTTTACGAATTTCCTTTATAAAAATCTGCTTTGATTTTCTTACAGCATAAATTAGTTTGCCCTGCAAGGATGCCAATATTGCCAGGAGGTTATGCCCTTACTGCAAACTCTCTAGTTAATCTCTGTAATAGCAATTACAGCATCAAGATTTAACCTTCCGTATAAGTGAGGAAACATTTCGTTTAAGGAAGGAGATAATTCGTATTTCAGTTCAGCAACCAGTTTACTTTCATCCACATGAAGCAATAAAAGAGCCGGCACGTTTTTATAATAACGCTGCAACACCCCTTCTACTTGCTCCTCTTTACTCAGGTGAATAAATCCCTCAGTTACCAACGAAGCAGCCTCATAATACTCCTGTTGCAGCGCTTGTTTCCAGGAACTTTTTGTAACCACATGATAAATCATTCGCTTATTAGTTTTGCAATCAGCAGCAACTCTTCCATTTTGTAGCGGTTAAGATTGTCGTCAAAACATTTAGCAAGCTCTTCCAGTAAAAACTGTATCACAGCTTTATTGCTCATTTCCCTGAAGTAAGAAGTGGTGGGTGGTACAGCAATCCGCTTAAAATAGTTTTCAACGTCTTTGTGTGAATATACCTGCCCATTCAGTGGATCGATATAAAATTTTATTTTTTCAGAATTGTGTGCAGAAGGATTGAGCAATTGATAACTGGTATCCATGTATCCCAAAATAAATTGCCTTGGAATATTTAATGCTTTTACCGGTATATCAAGCAACTGGCAAAGTACTAAGTATAAAATACCATTGCTGATGGCATTTCCTTTCTTAGTTTCCACTGTTTTATTAATAAAGAAATCTTCGGGTTGATTGTAAGCAATTTCCACTCCTATCTGTTTGTAATAATTGTACAGTATGCTGCTGATAACATTTACCTGCTCAAGCGGTGTGAGATAATTATTTAATTCAAGCCAGATATTGCGGCGGATTTTTTCAATCTCCTGCAGGGTTTGTATCGTTTGTATTTCAGGGTAATGGTAGCGGGCTGTAAGCAATGCCCCCTGCAGCAATTCATTACTGCCATTTTTCCAGTGATCAAAGTCTGCCACCAGGTCTTTGTAATGAAGCTTGTGTATCATCAGCTCAATACGCTCCTGTATTGTTTCGTCGCTGGTATGCTCCCACAAATGTTCAAGGTTGGGGATAATGCCTTTGCCAAAAGAGATAATCCTGTCACTTACAGTGCTATATACTTCTTCATCAGGGTCATCAATCAGGTGCAGTAATGCTGTTATTTCTTTATTTTCCTGCAATGGGTAAATTTATAAAAATTGAAATTCGTTAATTGAACGAAATTATCATCCATATTATTTTCCACAGATGTTGATTATTTAAACAAGCATCTGCTCCTCATTGAAGAGTAAATAGCAAAACTTTCATTCTTTAACCGCAATCTCTTTATTTTGCATTGCGTAATAAATAGCAAAAATGCTTTTACAAAGATTTAAAGAATACATCACAGAAAATCGTCTGCTTCAGCCTGGTGGGAGGCTGCTGATTGCCGTTAGTGGTGGTGCAGATTCTGTTGTTTTGTGTGAGCTTTGCCACCTTGCAGGTTACCAATTTGTAATAGCACATTGCAATTTTCAATTAAGAGGCGAAGAAAGTGAAAGAGATGAAAAGTTTGTAACCGCTTTAGGAGAAAAGTACGGTGTGGAAGTATTTGTGAAAAAATTCGACACAACAGAAGTAGCTGCACAGCAAAAAAAATCGATTGAAACCACAGCCAGGGAATTAAGGTATAGCTGGTTTAATATGTTAATCAGCAATCTGAATGAGAAACCAATAGATTATATTCTTACAGCACACCATGCAGATGATAACATCGAAACTGTAACAATGAATTTTTTCAGGGGAACAGGTATCGCAGGTGTCAGGGGTATCCTGCCCAAACAAGGGAACCTTATACGTCCTTTGTTATTTGCCAGGAAAAATGAACTGGAGGCATTTGCAAATAAAAACCAGTTATTATTTGTAACAGACAGCACCAATCTTGAGAACGACTACACCCGTAATTTTTTCAGGAATATAATTTTGCCAAAAGTATCAGAAGTATATCCGGGCACGGCAAAAAATATATTACATAATATCTCCCGTTTTGCCGAAACAGAGCAACTGTATTGGCAGGCAATTGCATTGCATAAAAAAAGGCTGGTTGAAAAAAGAGGAAACGAATTTCATATCCCTGTTTTGAAACTGCAAAAAACAGAGCCGCTTCTAACCGTACTTTATGAAATTATAAAGGACTTTGGGTTTTCATCACAACAAATAACTGATGCCGCCGCTCTTTTAAAAAGCAATACAGGGAAATATATTCAGTCACCTACGCATCGTATAATTAAAAACCGTACCTGGCTTATTATTACACCTGCTGAAACAAGCACCGCTCAAAATATTTTAATGGAAGCAGGTGATGAAAAAATAATTTTTGATTACGGAGAAATTAAAATTAAGTGGATAGCTGCTGCCGAACATACAATCAGCAAATCACCTTTACTGGCACAATTGGATGCTAAAGAAATTTCATTCCCTTTACTACTCCGCAAATGGAAACAAGGAGATTATTTTTATCCCCTCGGTATGAATAAGAAAAAAAAACTCAGTCGCTTTTTTATTGATCAAAAATTATCGCTGTCACAAAAGGAACATGTGTGGGTGGTGGAGATGAATAAAAAAATCATTTGGATAGTGGGTATGCGTATTGACAACAGGTTCAGGATAAAAGAGCAAACAAAAGAAGTATTGCAATTATCAATAACCGCCAAACCTGATAATATCACCAGGGGATAAACTTCCAACCATTTCTATAAAGTAAGATAATACCGGGTAACCTGCCAGGCGACATGCGGAAAAGAGAAATACTACTCCAAATAAAGCCCCCCATAAATGTGCGGAATGATTGATATTTCCACTGCCCCGTTTATCAAGGTAATAAGTAACAGCAAGATAAAGACCTCCAAATAAAAAAGAGACTAAATAAACAGGAATAAAAACCAGTCCCATGTGACCAATTGGCTTCAACAAAATTGAAGCAAATACTACAGCTGATACTGCTCCGGATGCGCCAAGACTCCTGTAATGATAATTGCCTTTATTATTTCGATACGTTGGAACGAGACAAACTGCCAATGCAAGTACATACATCAATAAATAAACAAGTTTTCCATAACCACCGAAAATGTCAATGAAATTATATTCAAGACCTGTCTTCATTGTAGTGCCAGGTATTTTTTGTCCTTCTCCAAAAACATATAAAGCATACATATTAAACATTAGATGCCCCATATCAGCATGGATAAAACCACAAGTAAAAAAACGGTACCATTCTTTTCGTTCACTTACTGCAGGCGGATAAAAAATCAATTTATTCATTACTTCTTCTTTGTTAAAAGCAGCGAACGATACTAAGCAGGTAATGATAATTAGGATAAGAGTAATACTAATGTTCATTTTTTTGATTTACTGGTGATGATACTTTTCATTTTTTATTATACTGCAGGCACGATAGATTTGCTCTGCTAAAATTAACCTCACCAACTGGTGTGGAAAAACAAGCTGGGATAAACTCCACTTATAATTTGCCCTCGTTGTAACGTCATCACTTACACCATAAGCACCTCCAATCAGGAATACGACATTCTTGGCACTTTCATTTGCCCTCACCTGGATAAACTGTGCTAATCCTTCACTACTTATTTGTTTGCCCCTTTCGTCTAACAGCACCAAGTAGTCATCTTTTGTAAGGCTTTGCAAAATAAGTTCCCCCTCTTTCTTTTTCAATTCCGCTTCATTTATGCTTCCTGCATTTTTTGGCATTGGTATAATATGCCATTCCACTGGGAAATAATTACCAATACGTTTCGTAAACATATCCACCCCTTCTTTTACAAAAGGGTCATGCACTTTACCTACTGCCCTGAAAATTAGCTTCATCAGATTCTTTGTGGGCAAAAATGCATAAAGAGTTGGGATGAACGAAATAAATCTATATTTTTGCCCTCCTTTTGAGGGTAATGGCTGCGTAGCTCAACTGAATAGAGCATCTGACTACGGATCAGAAGGTTTTAGGTTTGAATCCTAACGCGGTCACCACACAGGCTAGTATTATACTGGCCTTTTTTTATGCATAAGAAAATGAAAGCAAAAAAAATAATTATAAAGTCAATCATTTTTTTATTGGCGCTATACCTTGTTCTATTGATTCCAGACAGCAGCCCCAAAGCTGTGCTAAAACCCGTTACCACGCCATTTGAATGGAACCAGGATGCACTATGGCAGAAACTTGAAAATGATTTTTCCAATGCAAAAAAACAAGACAGGCTCATTGCAGATTCGTCAATAAAGACTCTTTTTACTGCTGCTGAAAAATTGTTCGCCACCATCAAAGCAAATGACGCAAACCTAAACGATACAGTTACTCAACAACTATTATCAAATTATTTTCAGCTGGCCGCACTTACAGCTGCACACCCGGCCAAAAGAGACAGCTTTCTTAACTATTATAACGCAGTGAGGAAAACTATAAAACTACAAAGCCTTAATTCGGATATCAATTATATTACTGTAAGAAACAATTTGTATAAGCTATTGTATGGCATGCGTAGCGCAACTGAAGAAGTATTATTGCAAACAGACAATATTGCCTTTAGCCCGATTTTAAATGTAAACAACGAGCCGTCGCCTACACCATCTGCTAATCTGTTTGGCATACAGGTACACAGTGGCGATTTACTTTTATCAAGAGGAGGGGCTGAAGTATCGGCTTTAATTTCGAGAGGAAATAATTATCCGGGTAATTTTTCTCATGTAGCATTGTTGTATGTAGATGAAGAATACGGCATGCCATATTTGATAGAAGCCCACATTGAAAAAGGCGTTGCGGTATCATCTGCAGAACAGTATATAAAAGATAAAAAACTTCGCTTTATGGTACTGCGGCCTTATGCTGATTTACCACAACTTAAAGCGGATCCAATGCTGCCACACAAGGCTGCATTGATTGCCTATAATGAATCGAAACGCAGGCATATACCGTATGATTTTAAAATGGATTTTCATGATAGTACTGCCATGTTTTGTTCAGAGGTGGGATCTTATGCTTATAAAAAAACAGGACTTGAATTATGGAAAGCAACATCATCGATATCATCCAAGGGTGTAATAAATTGGCTGAGCGATTTTGGAGTTGAAAACTTTGTTACTCAAATGCCATCAGATCTGGAATATGACCCACAGTTATGTGTTGTGGCAGAGTGGAGGGATCCTGAAACATTACTAAAAGATCATATTGACAACGCTGTGATGGACGCATTGCTGGAGCAGGCGGATAAAGGAGAAAAAATTGGTTACAACATTTGGCAACTGCCCTTGGTACGATTATTAAAAGGATGGTGCATTATTAAAAACCTATTCGGCGGAATAGGGATGATCCCGGAAGGTATGAGTGCAACAAGGGCATTGAAGAACCAGGAGTTTCTGGCGATGTATCAAAAAGTAAAAACAGAAACAGAAGTTATGGCAAACCAATTTTTAAAGGAAAGAGGCTATCGTCCACCTTACTGGCAATTGGTTACAATGGCGAAAAAAATTGCAGAGAAAGAATAAAGCCTATGCTGCCTGTTCAACTATCTCATCCATAGTAATAGATGAGTGACTTTCATCATAAACACATTCACCTTTTTTTATCAGCAGCACCTGCGGCGATTCATGGTACACAGAAAAAATTTCGGAAATTTTATCTGATATGCCCCGGTGTTTTACAAGATCCAGAAAATAAAAATCTATATCGGGGAGGTTGCTGCTTTTTTCAAGGCGGTGTTTTATCACACTGCTTATTGAACAGCGCACACTATGCTTAAATATCACCTGCGGCTTTTGGTAAGACATCTCTTTAATACTGTCAATTTGAGATGCCTCTGTTAGTTCTATCCAGTTCATTTATACTTTAATTAATGCTGGATATTCTCTGTCATTGGGCAGCCGGTTTTTTTGCTCGGGCCGCAAGAGCAAAGTATTGAAGCTCCTGTAATAACAAGCATTGCAATAAGGATGATTTTTTTCATTTTCTTCTGTTTAGATATTAAATATGCTGCAAATATACTACAGCACTTTTACAACCCCATAATCGCCCTGTTTTTAACTTATGTTTTACCCCAACTGGTCATATTTCCATGTTGGTAAAATAAAAACAGATAAAACAACTATGAAATAATTAAAAATTTATATTTACAAAATGGGGATAAAATAAAAAATGTAGCAAAGGTAATATTAGCTTAACTTAGCTTTTCTCTGTTTACGATTACATTTGCTCCTTGAAGATATCTGTTACCAAACACGAAAACTGACTAATTATTTATATATCCTTTTGTATTTCTTATTTCTAATACTTATTAAAAAAAAGTAGCATGACAAGTTATTTACCAACGAAATTGGTTACAAAACTGGCATTCATCTGCCTTTGTGTTTCCTTGTGTTCCATGCAAGGAATTGCTCAAACATCAGTTCAAAATTTTGGCACGGGCACTTTTAGCCAAACAAGCCAAACAGGTTCAGCAGCTACCATTCCTGCTCCTACGGGTTCTGGCACTACTTGGGCAAGGGCTGGCGCTACAGCGCCTAACGCACCAGTAGTTGGATCAACTACCTCAAACCCCCTTGGCACAACAGGTACTTATGTAAGGGCTGCTGCCTCTACCTCCACATCTGTATGTAAGTTTTCTCCTTGGGTAGGGTACACTGCAAGCACAGAATTTTATACCTCCTTTAAAGTATTGTTTGGAGACGCATCCGCAGGAAGTACAGCAACAGCTGGTAGCTGGAATTTTTACCAGGGTGCTGGTGCTATGTATTCCGACGCTTCTGATTTTTCAGGCGCACAGGTTTTTACAGGCCTACGTTTCACCTTTGGTGCTGGAGGTGCTATCACATTAACTTACCGTGGTGGTTCGGCCTTTACAAACACAGGCTTAACAACAACTTCTTTTAGCTCTGCAACTGTATATACTGTAGAAATAGTTGGTAATAATAAAAGCAGCGGAACAATCAATTATACATATAATGGCAATGCAAGATCTGTTGCTGTTCAAAAATTTGATTTATATATAAACGGGACTTTAATTGGTGACGATTTGGCTGAAGCCCTGTTACCAGCAAACACCAATGTAGTTTCTGGCACATTTATCGGCATCAGCAGTGCAAGCAATGCGGCTAATGTTTTTGTAGATGATGCTGTAGTTTATAATGCAGTGCCTGCTAATATTGGCACTTCCAAACCAAACCCTCCTACAGTTGGTACTGTAACCATTGCAGCCAGTAGCCAAACTGCAACAGTTCCGTTTACACAACCTGGTTTTGATGGCAATTCTGCAATTACGTCCTACACAGCTACTTCATCACCTGGTGGATTAACAGGAACCGTTAACCAGGCAGGAAGCGGCAATATATTGGTAGCTGGCCTTTCTTATGGCACAGCGTATACCTTTACAGTTACCGCTACCAATGCAATAGGGACAAGCGATCCAAGTTTAGCATCAAACAGCATTACGCCCTATACTGTTCCCGATGCACCCACGATAGGAACAGCAGTAGCAGGTAATGGAGAAGCCACTGTTTCTTTCACTGCGCCGACCTTTAACGGCGGATCGGTAATTACCTCATATACTGCTACTTCTAATCCAGGGGGATTCACTAGCACAATAAACCAGGCAGGAAGCGGTTCCATTACAGTTACAGGTTTAACTAATGGCACGCCATATACATTTACGGTAACAGCTACTAACGCCGCAGGTGAAAGTCTTGCAAGTGGTTCATCAAATAATGTAACTCCTGCAGCTACTACGGCACCCGGTGCCCCAGGTATTGGTACTGTTACACCAGGTAATGGACAAGTTACGGTAGATTTCACTGCACCAGTTTCTGATGGTGGAGATCCCATCACTTCATATACTGCCACCTCAAACCCTGGTGGATTTACTGGCACTATTAACCAGGCTGGAAGTGGCTCGGTTGTAGTAACTGGTTTAACAAATGGTGTTGCATACACTTTTACTGTAACAGCAACAAATAGCATTGGAACAAGTGCTGCAAGTAATCCTTCTGCAAGCGCTACTCCATTCACAGTACCAGATGCGCCAACTATTGGAACAGCTACACCAGGCAACGGACAAGCAACGGTTTCATTTACAGCGCCAGCCTTTAATGGCGGCTCTGTTATTACTTCTTATACTGCCACTTCAAATCCTGACGGATTCACCGGCACAGTAAACCAGGCTGGAAGTGGTTCTATTACAGTTACAGGTTTAACTAATGGCACGCCATATACATTTACGGTAACAGCTACTAACGCCGCAGGTACAAGTGCTGCAAGCAATGCTTCTAACAGTATAACACCTGCACAAGTACCAGACGCACCAACTATTGGAACCGTCACAGCAGGTAATGCACAGGCAACTGTACCATTTACTGCTCCGGCATTTGATGGAGGTGCTGCTATTACTTCTTATACGGCTACCTCTAGTCCGGGTGGATTTACGGGTACCATAAACCAGGCTGGAAGTGGTTCTATTACAGTTACAGGTTTAGCAAATGGCACTGCATACACTTTTACAGTAACGGCTACTAATGCAATAGGAACAAGTGCAGCAAGCAGTGCTTCTAACAGTGTTACCCCATCTACTGTACCCGGTGCCCCAACAATCGGCACGGCAGTACCAGGCGATCAACAAGCGTTAGTACCATTTACAGCGCCTGCTTCAAATGGTGGTTCTGTTATTACCTCATATACTGCTACCTCTAATCCAGGTGGATTTACGGGTACTATTAACCAGGCAGGAAGTGGTTCTATATTAGTTTCTGGTTTAACAAACGGCACACCGTACACATTTACAGTTGTTGCTACCAACGCTAATGGCAACAGTGCTGCAAGTGCTGCTTCTAATAGTGTAACACCTGTAGAATTAGTACAACCTGGAGAAGTATTGATTAACCAAATGAGTTCCGCATATAGTGGCGCCAGCGATGAATATGTAGAGATTGTAAATACAACCAACAAGACTATCAATCTTTCTCAGCTGAGGTTATCTTACAGGGCAGCAGCAGGAACAGGCTCTAATGACAATACCCTTTCCGGTACACTTCTGCCACATAGTTTCTGGTTATTATCACCCAATGCAACTATTACTACCGGTTCAACTTCGGGTCTTACAAGAGATGGAAGTTTTAACGCAGGATTTGCAGCAACCAGTGGACAAATTGCACTGATAAGAATAATTGATGGAGCAAAAATAGACGGCCTTGGATACGGCACCATTACAGGAGGTACTTACACAGAAACATCTTCATCTGTTTCTCCACCAACCAATGGAGGTTTGAGAAGAGTAACGGATGGAGCAGACAACAATACAAACAATACAGATTTTACTACTGTGGCCAATGCCAGCATTTACCTTCGCAATAGCAGCAGCCGTCTTGCCAATAGCGGTGCTTCTATAGCAGCTGGTACTTACAGCAATATTTCTGTAACGGGTAATTCTTCAATAGCTGGTAATGTAACAGTAAGCAGCAGGTTGTCAACTACAGCAGGTGAGTTTTCAATTGGAGCCAATACGCTAACATTAAACGGCACTGTAATTTCAGGTGCAGGTACTCTTGCCGGCTCAGCCACTTCTAATCTTACCATTGGCGGCAGCGGAGCTTTGGGTACATTAAGCTTTAGTCAATTAACCGATGGTACTTCAAATGCAATTAATGATTTTGTTGTTAACCGGACATCATCCGGTACTCTTTCACTTGGCAATAAACTTGTATTGCTTGGCACATACACTCCTACTGCCGGCACGCTCACAACTGGTGGTTTCCTTCATCTGAGCAGTACAAGTTCAGGTACTGCAAGGATTGCAACAGGTGATAATGCAGGAGGATACATAACCGGCAATGTAACTGTAGAAAGATATATACCAAACAATGGTTTCCGTTCCTGGAGGTTACTATCAGTACCAACATTTGGTAATGGGCAATCAATAAACCAGGCATGGCAAGAAGGACAAGCACCACTTGCAATTCCGGCAGCTCCATATCAAAATTACGGTACACAAATAACTGGCCCCGGCGGAGCTAATGGCCTTGATGCTGCTGCACCTAAAGCTTCTATGCTTTACTGGAGTGGTACCGGATGGGCAGATATTACAAATACTACATCAACCGGTATTGCCTCAAAAGATGGCTACTTTATTTATGTACGTGGTGATAGAAGCAAAGGATTAACAGGTTTAAATACTAATTCATCTGCCACCACTTTGAGAACAACAGGTTCGTTATACCAGGGAACACATACATCAAATACCGTTTTAGCAGGACAATTCGGTTCTATTGGCAATTTGTATGCTTCGGCAGTAAACTTTACTGGCCTTACATTGAATGATGGTATAGCTGGTAACACATATTTCTATATCTGGGATTCCAAAAGAATTAATGGTACGAGCCTGGGATCGTATCAATTGTTCAGCAGCTCAGATGGCTACAGATGCAACCTTTCTGGCGGAAGCTATGTATTAAATTCACTAGGTAACACTACTATTGAAAGCGGCCAGGCATTCCTTGTTAAAGCAACAGGTACTTCAGGTTCAGTTACATTTAATGAATCAGCAAAAATTGCCAGTACACCAGGCCTGTTAGGTTTACGTCCACTTACTCCATCTGCACCAGTAAGCAGCTTAAGCAACAGGCTCTACTCAGTTAATAATAACAACATGGAAGATGCTGTAGTGGTAGTATTTAATACTACTTATTCAAACAGCATTGCATCAGAAGATGCACCAAAACTTTCAAATCCTGGTGAAACCTTTGCAATAGCGAAAGCAGATAAATTCCTTGGGATAGAAGGAAGGCAGCCCATAACCGGTACTGATACTTTGTTCTTTGGTATGTGGAACCTTCGCCAGCAAGAGTACCGTCTTGAGTTTGTACCAGAGAATATTGTAAACAATGGAGTTATTGCTTTATTGAAAGATAAATACCTTGGTACAAGTACAGTTGTAAATCTTGATGCGGCAACTTCTGTAAACTTTACTGTTGATGCCAACCAGGCTTCAGCAGCAAAAGACAGGTTTATGATTGTGTTTACCACAGCAAGACCACTACCAATTTGCTGCTTCACAAGTGTAGCGGCCAACAGAATTAACGGCGCTATAAAAGTAAACTGGACTGTTGCAGCAGAAAGGGACATTCGCCAATATGTAGTTGAACGCTCTGCAGACGGGCGCAACTTTGGAGTAGCCGGTACAGTGAATGCAACAGGCAACAACAGCCTTGAAATGCAATACAACTTCACAGATGCGGCGGCTGTAGCAGGCAATGTTTTCTACCGTGTTAAGAGCATAGGCTTTGCAGGCGATATACGCTACACATCAGTAGTAAAAGTTGGAACAGGCGGTACTAAAGCAGGGTTTACGGTTTCACCAAACCCGGTTGAAGGTGCCGTTGTAAATCTCCAGTTTAAAAACCAGGTTGCCGGAGAATACAAAGTAAGGCTTACTAATATGGCTGGCCAGTCCATTTTCAACATTGTGATTAACCATGCAGGTGGCAACAGCACACAATTGCTGAGCATACCTTCTGCTGCAAAAGGTTCTTATCAATTAGAGATTATTGCACCAGACAATTCTAAATCAGCACAACAGGTGTTGGTAAGCAAATAATTTTAAACAATCTTCATTTAAAATACCCTTCTCAAATGAGAGGGGTATTTTTTGCGTACTATATTATGCAAACATTCAATAAATAAAAAAACCCGGCGTAAAGCCGGGCTTGCAATAAGTGCATTGTTACTTTATACTTTAAAAGCATCTCTCCAGTTAAGCATTCCACCTACTAAGTTCTTTGTGTTCTTAAAACCTGCGGCATCTAATATTGCACAAGCCTGCCCGCTACGGTTGCCGCTGCGGCAATACACTATCACTTCTTCATTTTTTAAATCTTCAATCTCGTCCAGCTGCATAGTTTGCACTTTGCCAAGTGGCAATAACAAACCTCCAATATTAAAATCTGCATTTTCATGCGCCTCTCTCACATCAATAATATTCAGCTTTTCACCTGCATCCATTCTTTTTTTTAATTCTTCAACCGTAATTGTTGTCATGTTATAATTAATTTTTTGAGTTTACAGAGTCTGCAATAATGATCATTTCTTTTGAAAGAAAAATATCCATTATCATTCCGGGTTTTATAAACTGCAGCTGCCTGCTTTCATCAAAATGCGAAGGCCGCTGTTTATAAATAAATGCAGCCAGGGTATCTTTTACATCAGGAGTAGGCACCAGTGCCACCAATACACCAAGACTGTCTAATTCGGCTTTTACTTCACCATATGTTTTACCAACAAAATCGGGCACCACAGTATTGCTTTCTTCATCCAGCCCTTTCGACACCACCAGGTCTATACTGCTGCCCCACTGTATTTTTGAACCCGGTTCTATACGCTTGCCTTTGTATTGCTGTTCCAGTACAGTGCCTTTTGCAAAATCAAAACGAAAAGTGGTATCACCCAGTTGCAAATGGTTCCGCTGCAATATTTCAATTACAAAGTTCAATCCCTTGCCTTCCAGCGATGGCATTACAAGCATGGGTGGCACATAGCGGTTTACAGTAATAAAAACAGTGCGGTTAATTTTTACAGTTGAATTTTCTTCAGGCAATTGCTTAATCACTGTACCACGCTTTAAAGTATCTGTATAAACAGAATCAGCTATCACCACATCAAAGCCTTTATCTTCCAGTAGCTTTATTGCATCGGCAGTGGTTTTACCCTTTACTGCAGGAACAGTTAAATACTCACCATGCTTGGTTATCCAGCCAAGTAACTGCAGTGTAAAAAAAATAATTAAAAAACCCAACACCGCAGCTGCCAGCAAGTTTACCCAAAACGGGCGATGTGTTATAAATTTGAACATTCGGTTTAGTTGATAGTAATTGGTTAATCGTTAGTAGTACAACATCAATATACAACAACAACTATTTATTAAAACATTCTTCTATTAAGGCGCTGTAAAAATCTTTCAGCGTCCAGCCCATAGCCTTTACCTGTTGAGGCACAATGCTTGCCTCACTTTGCCCGGGCACTGTGTTTATCTCCAGCATAAAAGGTTTAGCTGCATCCGCATTGTAAATAAAATCAATCCTTACTACGCCACGGCAGTTAAAGATGCTGTATGCTTTTTTTGCTGCTGCTCTTATTTGTTCAGCAATGCTTTCATCCACTTGTGCTGGTGTTACCTCCTCACTTGCGCCCTGGTACTTTGCTTCATAGTCAAAAAACTCTTTTTTGCTTATCACCTCCGTCATTGGCAAAGTGATGATGTTACCTTTTGTTTTAAACACCCCAATAGTAAACTCACGGCCTTTGATATATTCTTCCACCAGTACCTGTGTGTCTTCTTTAAATGCTTTCGTTACAGCCTGCCCCAACTCTTCTGTATGGTTGTTTACTTTACTCATACCAATACTGCTGCCTCCATTGTTTGGCTTTACAAATACTGGAAATTTCAAATGCCTTACAGCTTCATCAGCACTGGCAAACTGATTTTTAATAAGCAATGCAGAGTTGGCAACATTAATGCCGCTTGCGCCAGCCACTGCCACAGTAAATCTTTTATTAAAAGTTAATGCCGAGGTGGCGGCATCGCAGGATGTATAAGGAATATTAAGGCAATCAAAATATCCCTGTAGTTTTCCATCCTCGCCGGGAGTGCCATGCAAAGCAATTAATACTGCGTCAAATAGTAATTTTTTACCGTCAACAGTAATGGAAAAATCATTTTTATCTACTGGAGTTTTTTCGCCGGCAGCAGATGTATAAAACCATCCTTCGGGATTGATATCAATAAGATAATAGTTCCATTTTGCAGTATCGATATTTTGCTCGATAGTAGCTGCTGTTTTATATGAAATAACAGACTCACCTGAGTAGCCGCCAGTAACAAGTGCAATGGTTTTCTTCATCCGAGTTTAAAAAATATGTTTAAGCAAAGAAACGGAATTAATTGAATGTTGAGAATGGAGAGTTAAAAGTGGAAGTTAAAGTTTTGCATTTATTGAAATACTAATTATCCATTGTTAATTATCACCTATTCCCCTACTCCTTCATTGCCTGATTGCAATACAAATTTCCATTTGCCATCAGGCTGGTGTTTCCATATGGTTACATAAGAGCCGTATATAATGCTGTCTTGTCCCTTTTGCTTCACAGAGTAAACACCATATGTATAGCCCATATCACCAGAGGAAGATATGCTGGCATCCCTCGGCTCCCATGTCATTACAAAGGAAGTATCGTTGCTTTGTGTAATAAAATCCATTGCATCGCCACCAGCCATTGGCAATGTGCCTGGCCTCAGCAGCACGCCGTTGCTGTCAATATATTCTGTGTATGCTTTCCGCAGGCCTTCTTTTTCACTCAATACAGAAAAGTCCCTGTCGGTATCCATCATTGCTATCTTATATTCTATCGTTTTATCGTTAGCTGCAATTGAATTTTCCTTTGCGGCCTTGTTACGACAGGCAGAAAATAACAGCACCGTAAATAAAAAAAGTAACAGTCTCTTCATAAAAGCAAATGTGCTTAAAGATAGCTTTTCCTCAAAATAAAAAGGCGAAAGTATTGTAAAATACCCTCGCCATAGTGCAGGAAATATCACCTGCTTGTAATAGCCCTTTTACAGGCTTCATAAAAACGTATACAGTTAAATATGTAGTTTTTCTTTTTTAGCTATTAACTCATCTACTGTTTCTTTATACATATCATCGGGTACGCAACAGTCAACTGGGCATACAGCAGCGCACTGCGGCTCTTCATGAAAGCCCTGGCATTCGGTGCATTTGTTTGGTGTAATGTAATAGGTATCGCTGCTAACGGGTGCCTGTCTTGCATCAGCATCTACTGAAGAACCGTCTAGTAAAGTAAAAGAACCTTTTACTGTTGTTCCGTCTGAGATAGCCCACTCCACACCGCCTTCATAAATTGCGTTGTTTGGGCACTCTGGCTCGCAGGCGCCGCAGTTAATACATTCATCTGTAATCTTAATAGCCATTTGTTTTGATTTAGAATGAGGGAAATGCGAATTTTGTTACACAAATTAAGTTTAACAGGATGAAATTACAAAACCGGATTGAATTATTACAACAACTAAAAAAATATTTACACGAAAACGATGCCGGATGGCAGCAAGCAAAACAAAAAGCCTCTATTGCTAATGGATGGTTTACCCCGGAGTTTATTGAACTGGCAGTAAAAAATATTAAAGATGAATTTTTAGATGACAATAAACTGGCAGCATGGATAAAGCATTACCATATTGATGATACCATTGCTAGTAAAAACGTAGGCGTAGTAATGGCCGGTAATATACCACTGGTTGGGTTTCATGATTTTTTGGCGGTATTTGTAGCCGGGCATTCACAAACCATTAAGTTATCATCAAAAGACGATGTGCTGCTAAAGCATCTTGTACAAAAAATGTACAGTTGGGAAATTACCACGCAAGACCATATCAGTTTTGCACCCATGCTAAAAGGCTGTGATGCTTATATTGCCACCGGCAGCAACAATAGTGCTGCTTATTTTGATTACTATTTCTCCAAATACCCAAGTATCATCCGCCGCAACAGAACTTCTGCAGCTATTATTAATGGAAAAGAAAGTGCCGAAGAACTTGAAAAATTGTCAGATGATATCCATATTTTTTTTGGATTAGGTTGCAGAAATGTCACAAAAATTTTTGTGCCCCAGGGGTATGATTTTGTGCCTTTATTAAAATCGTTTCATAAGTATAAATATTTTGCCGATCATAACAAGTACAGGAATAATTACGATTATAACCTGAGCCTGCACATTATGAACAACAAGTTTTACATGACGGATGATACAACTTTGCTGGTGGAAAACGAAGAGCTTTTCTCTCCTATAAGCCAGGTTAATTACAGCTTTTATAATGATGCAGGCATTGTGCTGGAATCGCTTAAAAATAATTCAGATGTGCAGTGTATTGCAGGCAGGGATATTCCTTTTGGAAAAACGCAAACGCCAGGGCTGATGGACTATGCAGATGGAGTGGATACGATGCAGTTTTTATTAACTTTATAAAAGAAGTTGGCGCCCAGCGGCACTGAGAATGCAGAGGCTGTTTTAATAAAAGAGAAAATAGTTAAATGATTGCATTTCTTCTCTGCGCCCTAAGCAACTCTGCATGGTATAAAAAAACAATCTACGAAAGCCTTACTAATTAATTGTTAAAGGTGCCATACGGTAAATTACATTTTGTCAGTGCAGCGTTACTTTGTATCAGCAGGCACAAAAATTGAATGATTCAAAACCTGTAAATTTTTTAAGAAAATAAAATATTACACCAGATGAAACTAAAGCAAGTATTATCAACAGTAGCCATAAGTGCTGTTACCGCTTTTACCGTTTTGTGGGGCTATGGAAAATTCATGAAGAGCAGCAACACCTATGCTGGCCAGGTAAACGGCGACCTTCCGTCTAACTACAAATTAGCAAAGTATAACGAGAACAGTAATGTGCCACCAGGAGCTATTGACTTTACACAACCGGCAGCCGCTGCTTTACCTGCCGTAGTGCATATAAAAACAAAGACTAATGCCAAACAGGTAAGCAACAACCTGCCAAGGGTGCAGCAAAATCCTTTCGGCGATTTATTTAACGACGACCTCTTTAACCAATTTTTTGGCAGAGGACCAAGTTATATTCCTGAACAAAGGGCATCTGGCTCAGGTGTTATCATTAGCGATGATGGGTATATAGTAACCAACAACCACGTGGTGGAAAATGCCGATGAAATAAATGTAACACTCAATAATAAAAAAACATACAAAGCAAAAGTTATCGGCACCGATCCTGCTTACGATTTGGCAGTAATAAAAGTAGAAGCCAGTGGTTTGCCATTCTTGTTGTATGGCAATTCAGATGATGTAAAGATTGGCCAATGGGTACTGGCAATAGGTTATCCTTTAAATCTTGAAACCACAGTTACCGCAGGCATTGTAAGTGCCAAAGCAAGAAGCCTTGGGCTAAACCGTGGCACAAAAAATAATTCACCTGTAGAATCATTTATTCAAACAGATGCTGCCGTAAACCAGGGAAACAGTGGTGGCGCTTTGATTAATACTGATGGCATCCTCATCGGTATTAACTCAGCCATTGCATCACCTACAGGTTATTATTCCGGTTATTCTTACGCTATACCGGTTAACATAGTAAAAAAGGTGGTGGATGATTTAATAAAATATGGCAATGTGCAAAGAGGTTTCCTTGGTGTGTCAACCACCAATACCAATGATAGTACTGATGAACAAAAAGAAAAACTCAACCGTAGCTATACAGGCGAAGGCCTTGTAA
>CAZBTD010000071.1:0-7374 GCA_964494815.1 uncultured Ferruginibacter sp.
TTGTTTGTACTCCATTCTACAAAAATTGGTGTAAGGGGAACTTACAGAACACTTAATAAATATTCACCACGCTATTCTCCAGTTAAAACACTGGATGCAGCAGGCAACTGGGTGCCCGATCCCAATGCCATCGGTTTCCCTGATGGTAATGAGTGGGAAATAAGAACATACATTCAAATTAACATTGGTAAATAAAAGCAATATGAAAAAAATATTTTCAATACAAACGGCAGCCTGTTTTATTTTGATCAGCCTGCTATTTATATCAGGTTGTAAAAAAAGAGAGTTAAGTGACTTGCAAGAACTTACTTTCCCAACCTTCGGCGAAGTATTCATTGATGATTTTACCAGCGACCTTGCATATGCAGCGTTTGGGGGCTCTGATGTAAAAGCGTTCCAGGTTGACAGGCAGTTTGCCTATGGAAACACATCTGCATCCATGCGTTTTGAAGTACCTGATGCCAATAGCCCTACTGGTTCTTATGCAGGCGGTGTATTCTTAAGTAAAACGGGTAGGGACTTGTCAGGCTACAATGCTTTGACATTTTATATTAAAGCAACACAGGCAGCCAATATTGGCGTAATTGGTTTTGGTAATGATTTTGGCGAAAACAAATACCTTGTTTCCATCACCGGGTTGCCGGTAAACAGCAACTGGAAAAAAGTAATCATCCCCATACCCGATGCTTCAAAACTAAAAACAGAAAAGGGATTAATGTATTATTCAACCGGGCCGGAAAATGGAAGGGGTTATACTTTCTGGATTGATGAAGTAAGGTTTGAAAAAGTACCTAATCTTGGAAATGTTACAGGGTTAATATTTGGTGGGCAGGATAAGATAATACCGAATGCAGAAACCGGTGATAAAATTGGTATTGATGGTTTGCAGGCAAAAGTGAGCCTGCCAACTGGAGTGGACCAGACCGTTAGCATAGCACCAGGCTATTTTACTTTTACTTCATCTGCACCGGGTATTGCAAGTGTTGATTCAAAAGGGTTAATATCTGTAGTGGATGCAGGTACAGCAGATATTACTGCACAATTAGGTGAACAAGAAGCGACAGGCTCTTTAAAAATTACCTCTATAGGTTTACCGGTTGGCCCCACTACTGCAGCGCCAACACCAACAAGGGATGCAGCTGATGTAATTTCATTATATAGCAACGCATATACCAATGTGCCTGTTGATACATGGAATACCAGATGGCAATATTCAACTGCAGATAACTTTTTTATACAGGTAGCCGGCAACGATGTTATCCGTTACAAGAACTTAAATTTTGTTGGAATTGAGTTTGCCTCCAGCACTATCAATGCAACCGGTATGAGTGGTTTTCACTTAGATATATGGACGCCTGATGCAACTTCAATACCTAACAATTTCAAAGTGCTGCTGGTTGATTTTGGTGCAAATAACATTGCAGGCGGCGGCGACGATGTATCGCATGAAATTACAGTAACAGCCCCAACGCTGGTTTCCAACAACTGGGTGAGTTTAGATATCCCATTGTCAAGTTTCACAGGACTAACGGCAAGGGCGCACCTGGGACAGTTGGTTCTGTCGGGTACTGTTTCTAACTTGTATTTGGATAATGTTTATTTCTATAAAATTCCAACACGACCAACTATTGCAGCACCTGTACCCACAAGGGATGCAGCCAATGTATTGTCTGCTTTCAGCGATACTTATACAAATATAGCAGGCACAGATTTTAACCCCAACTGGGGACAAGCTACTGTTACTACGCAAACTTCTATTGCAGGAAACAATACACTTTCTTATGCTGGATTAAACTACCAGGGCCTTCAGTTTGGCAGCGCCCAGGATGTTTCTTCTTATGGCTTTTTGCATTTGGATTATTATACGACTAACTCAACCAGTTTAAAAGTGTATCTCATCAGTACCGGTCCGGTAGAAACTCCTTATACATTGTCAACCCCAACATCAGGCTGGAATAGTGTTGATATTCCGCTTTCTGCTTTTTCACCAGTGGCATTAAATAATTTAATCCAGATGAAATGGGATGGCAATGGAGATATTTATGTTGATAATATTTACTTCTATAAAAATCCAACAACGCCAACTGTAGCGGCACCAGTTCCTACACGCCCTGCAGCCGATGTACTTTCTGTTTTTAGTGATACTTATACAAATGTTGCAGGCACTGATTTTAATCCTAATTGGGGGCAAACAACTGTGGTAACACAAACACCGATTGCTGGAAACAATACTTTGAAATATGCCAATTTCAATTACCAGGGTGTACAACTAGGCAGTAGCCAGAATGTTTCCTCTTACGGTTTTTTGCATCTTGATTATTACTCCACCAATGCAACACAGTTAAAAGTGTATCTCATAAGCCCTGGCCCTGTTGAAACACCTTATACATTAACAGTTCCCACAACAGGATGGAGCAGTGTGGATATCCCATTGTCTGCTTTTTCACCCGTGGCATTAAATAATATTATCCAATTTAAGTTTGATGGTGGCGGAGGCAGTGATATTTTTATAGACAATATCTACTTCTATAGAACAAGTGGCGGGGGCACATTCACACTTGATAACACAATTGATTTTGAATCATCAGGATTTGGTGCAGGCTGGACATGGAATGTTTTTGAAAACGCAACTAACCCGGCCCTCCAGTTTGTAGCAAATCCCAACCCATCAGGAATAAATACATCTGCTACTGTTGCAAGATTTTCAGCACTGCAAGCAGGAAACCCATGGGCTGGTTGTGAAACAGCACACGGCACTACTGGCATGCCTGTATTTAATTTAGATGCAGCACATAAGATTGTAAAAATTATGGTGTACAAAACTGTTGCAAGTGATGTCGGGATAAAATTTGCAAAACCTGACGGTTGGTCACTGGGAGAAATTAAAGTTCCTAATACTGTAGTAAACGGATGGCAGCAACTCACATTTGATTTTACAGCACAGCTGCAGAATGGATACGACCAGATTATCATATTCCCTGATTTTAATGCAAGGAGTGCTGACAATGTGATATATTTTGACAACATCACATTTGGAAATTAATGGAAACAGCATTGGTAACATTTAGAGTCAATAAAAAAGATTGTTATGAAAATAAATAGCAAAAAAATAATTCTTGCAGCGATATGTCCTCTTTTCATTTTGTTGATGACAGGATGTAAAAAAGAAGCAGTACAAACATTGCCGGAAAGAAACTGGCAACTGGTATGGAGCGATGATTTTGATGGCGCTGCCGGTTCATTACCCGATGATACCAAATGGGCATTTGATATTGGCGCCGGTGGCTGGGGTAATAGTGAACTTCAAAACTATACCAGCAGGCCTTCCAACGCTTCCCTTGATGGTGATGGTAAAATGGTTATTACCGCAAGAAGTGAACCTTTTGGCGGTGCATACTTTACTTCTGCAAGGATTAAAACAAAAAATTTATTTGCACAAGCTTACGGCCGCTTTGAAGCAAGAATAAAAACACCACACGGCCCCGGTATATGGCCGGCGTTCTGGATGCTGGGAGCAGATATAGATACAAAGCCATGGCCTCAGTGTGGTGAAATTGATATTATGGAACTGCGTGGACAGGAGCCTTCAGTTATTAATGGCACTTTACATGGCCCCGGATATTCAGGCGGCGCTTCTATCACAAAAGCTTATGCACTCAGTAACGGAAGGTTTGATACAGATTATCATATCTATGCTGTTGAATGGTTTGACGACCGTATTGACTTTTTCGTAGATGATTTTTTATACCAGCGCCTCACACCTAGTGATATTACAGGGGAGTGGGTGTATAACCGTCCGTTTTTTTTACTGCTTAATGTGGCAGTTGGCGGCAACTATGTTGGCTTTCCAACAACGGGTACACCATTTCCACAATCTATGTACATAGATTATGTGAAAGTGTACAAGCAGCAATAGTTTATTGCCTGCACAAAGATTTTATTATCCTGTTACCTGCTGTAAGACAAAAGAGAAAATTAAAAGGAATCTTTTTCCTCTAGCTACTGCTTTACCCAAATGAAAAATTTTATCACAAGATTCAATGAATTTATTAATTCAAAATTTTGAACTACAGTGAATGTGTCATTAACAGAAAAAATTCCGGCAACATCAAAAAGCCTTGGCAATGTTGAAATAAACGGCGAAGTTTTTTACAAGATTTCAAACGTGAATGACATGCGGCCGTTTTTTATGAGCATTGTAAGCGACAGTAACCATTGGCTCTTTGTTGCAAGTAATGGTGGCATCAGTGCCGGAAGAAAAAATGCAGAATATGCTTTGTTTCCTTATTATACAGATGATAAAATAACTGACACAGCAGAAATAACCGGCAGCAAAACTATTATTCGTATTTGCCAGGATAACGAAATCATTTTGTGGGAACCATTCTCCATCCGCAGCGAAGGAAAATTCAACATCAGCCGCAATTTGTATCAAAACCGTTTCGGCAATAAAATAATTTTTGAAGAAATCAATCATGATTTAGGCTTGCAGTTTCAATACGAATGGAACAGCAGCAATCTTTATGGGTTTGTAAAAAAATCAAGATTGCAGAATATATCTGGCAATTCAATACAGGTTGAATTACTGGATGGGTTACAAAATATTTTGCCCTATGGTGTGCCCAGCGATTTGCAAACAAAAACCAGCAACCTTGCTGATGCATATAAACGTTCTGAATTAATAACAGAAACTGGTGTTGGGATTTTTGCACTAAGCGCCATTATTGTTGATAAAGCAGAACCCAGCGAAGCATTAAAGGCGAACGTGGTTTGGAGCCTTGGGTTGGAAAAACCAATTTACCTGCTTTCAACATTGCAGCTTCAGGATTTCAGGAATGGCAGCAAACTTTTCCAGGAAGAAGATGTAAAAGGTGAAAAAGGTTCATATTTCGCTGTAAGCAAAATAGCGCTTGAAACTGGAGAAGAAAAGCAATGGATGATTATTGCCAATGTAAATCAAACTCAATCTTCTGCTGTTGAGTTAAATGAAAATATAAAGAAAGATGCAGCGCTAAGCAAAAAGATTGAAGATGATATCAGGCTTGGTACAGAAAATTTAATCAAACTCTGTGCTGCATCCGATGCCCTGCAATTTACTGCTGATGATTTAAAAGATACCAGGCATTATTCCAACGTACTCTTCAATATCATGCGTGGAGGGATTTTTGATAACAACTATCAAATTGAAAAATGGGACTTTGAAAAATATTTACAAAAGGCAAATAAAAAAGTTTTTGAAGAGGCTGCAACCTATATAAATAAACTGAGTGAAAATTTTTCAGTAGCTGAGTTAAAAAACATTGCACAACAGTCAGGCAACAATGATTTCATCCGGTTGGCTACAGAATATCTTCCTTTAAAATTCAGCCGCCGCCATGGTGACCCAAGCCGTCCATGGAACCAGTTTTCCATCAATACAAAAAGTGAAATTGATGGTTCAAAAATTTTGGATTACCAGGGAAACTGGCGGGATATTTTTCAAAACTGGGAAGCGCTGGCACATTCTTATCCTGCTTTTATTGAAGGAATGATTTATAAGTTTCTCAATGCTTCCACTTTTGATGGCTACAATCCTTACCGTGTTACCAAGGATGGTTTTGACTGGGAAACGATTGAACCTGATAATCCCTGGAGCTACATCGGTTATTGGGGCGACCACCAGGTTATATACCTATTGAAATTTTTAGAGTTTGCTGAACAACAGCAAACTGGCGCTATTGAAAATTTATTCAAGAAAAATGATTTTGTGTATGCCAACGTGCCTTACCGCATAAAATCTTACGGTGATATTGTAAAAAATCCAAAAGATACTATTGAGTTTGATCATGCAAATGAAAAGCAAATTCATCAACGAATAAAAGAACTGGGGGCCGATGGTGCATTACTTACCAGCACAAGCAGTGAAATATATCATGTAAACTTTTTCGAAAAGATATTGGCAACCGTTCTTTCTAAATTGTCAAACTTTGTTCCCGAAGGCGGTATATGGATGAATACACAACGCCCCGAATGGAACGATGCTAATAATGCATTGGTGGGTAATGGGCTGTCAATGGTTACGCTTTGTTATTTAAGAAGATTTTTAAAATTCTTACAGCCAATCCTACGGAATACAAAAGAACAAAATATTGCTGTTTCAGAAGAACTCTATGTACTGTTTACGGATCTGGCTCAAACCTTTTCAAAATACTCATCCGTTCTTTCCTCTTCTATTGATGATGGCACAAGAAAAAAAATAACAGATGCACTGGGCATTGCCGGCAGCAATTACAGGAATAAAATTTATGCAAACAGTTTTTCTGGTGAAAAGAAAACAATTGCTGCCAATGAATTATCAGCATTTACAGATACGACGCTTTTGTTTTTAGAACATTCCATTAAAGCAAACAAGCGAAAAGATAATTTATACCATGCCTATAATTTACTCGATTATAAAGATAACGGTATATCAGTTTCTTATTTAAGCGAAATGCTGGAAGGCCAGGTGGGAGCGTTAAGCTCCGGTTATCTTACTGCTGATGAAAGTTTGCAATTGCTGGATGCATTAAAACAAAGTTCACTCTACCGTAAAGACCAGGGCAGTTATATTTTATATCCCAATAAAAACTTAGCAGGCTTTTTACAAAGAAATAATATCCCTCAAAAAGTATTTGAAAGTTCAGCTTTGCTTACACAACTTCTTGAGGATGCCAATGCAGCTATTGCAGAAAAAGATATAAAAGGAAACTATCATTTTAATGGCAATTTTAAAAATGCTGATGATGTGCTGAAAGCATTGAACGGGCTTGGCGCAAAATACCAGTTGCTGGTTGCAAAGGAAAAAACTTTAGTGCTGCAGATTTTTGAAGAAGTGTTCAATCACAAAGAATTTACAGGCAGATCGGGTACATTTTATGGCTACGAAGGTTTAGGTTCTATTTACTGGCACATGGTTTCTAAACTGCTGCTGGCGGTTAACGAAACTTGCATCAGCGCTATTAAAGAAAACGCTGATGAAAAAATTATCAGCAGGCTAATTACTCACTACTACGAAATTAACGAAGGTATTGGTGTGCATAAATCTCCGGAGCAGTATGGCGCATTTCCTGTCACACCTTATTCTCACACACCATTTAACAAGGGTGCACAACAACCCGGCATGACCGGGCAAGTGAAAGAGGATATTCTCAGCCGCATTGGTGAACTGGGTGTACATGTGCAAAATAGAAAACTGGTATTTCATCCGCAAATACTCCGCAGGAATGAATTTTTGAAAAAGGAAAAAGCAGTTGAAGTAATAAATGTTAATGGCGAAAAGAAAACAATACAACTGGAAAAAAACTCTATACTATTTACATATTGCCAGGTTCCTGTTATGTATATCATCAGCGATAG
>CAZBTD010000071.1:7474-18178 GCA_964494815.1 uncultured Ferruginibacter sp.
AATTAATCCAGCACAGCGCTTTCAAAAAATTACAGGCTTTGGTGGCTCTTTTACTGAAGCATCTGCATATCTGCTGAATAGATTAAGCAAGGCCAACAGGGATAAAATACTCAGCGCCTATTTTAGTGAAGAGGGTGCCAACTACTCCTTAACAAGAACACATATTAACTCCTGCGATTTTTCATTGAGCAACTACGCATACGCAAATGTTCCGGGTGATAAACACCTGGAGCATTTTTTTATTGATGAAGACAAGGCTGATTTGATACCTGTGATTAAAGAAGCCATGCAATATTCAAAAGATGGTTTTAAAATCATTGCATCCCCGTGGACAGCGCCACCGTGGATGAAAGATAATAATGACTGGCGTGGTGGAAAATTATTGCCAGAGTACAAAGAAACGTGGGCTTTGTATTTTTCAAAATACATTAATGCATATAAAAACGAAGGAATAAATATCTGGGGTGTTACAGTGGAGAATGAACCGCTTGGCAATGATAAGAATTGGGAGAGCATGCATTTTACCCCACAGGAGATGACAGATTTTGTAAGAGATTATCTGGGCCCACGTTTTGAAAAAGACGGCTTGTCACATATTCCCATTTTGGGCTACGACCAAAACCGTGGCGATGAGTTAGAGAAATGGGCAAAGAGTATGTTTGAAGATAAAGCAGCAGCAAAATATTTTGGTGGCACAGCGGTACACTGGTATGCCAGCACTTACGATTTCTTTCCTGCATCATTACAGTACACACATCAATTAGCGCCGGATAAATATTTAATTAACACCGAAGCATGTATTGATGCCGATGTACCGCACTGGAATGATGATAACTGGTACTGGAGCAAAGAAGCCACCGACTGGGGCTGGGATTGGGCAAGTGAAAAAGAAAAGTATTTGCATCCTAAATATGAACCTGTGTTTCGCTATGCAGGCGATATCATTGGTTGTTTGAATAATTATGTTGATGGCTGGATTGACTGGAACATGGTGCTTAATAAGCAGGGTGGCCCCAACTGGTTTAAAAACTGGTGTACTGCTCCTGTAATTGTGGATGAAGAAAAAGATGAAGTGTATTTCACGCCATTGTATTACACCATTTCGCATTTCAGTAAATATATACGGCCGGGTGCAACAAGAATTGGTTTTACAAATACAGATGAAGAATTAAAAGTTACAGCTGCTGAAAACCCCGGTGGTTCTGTTGCGGTGATTGTTTTTAATCCCACAGAAAAAGAAAAATCATTTTCTGTTTCACTTGATAAAGAAAAGGTGAACGTTACAATAAAGGCGAAAGCCATTCAAACAATCTCATTTACCAAAACCAAAACAAAACAGTATGATAAATAAAACAGATCCAAAAGATATTGTACCTATTGGACAAAAGATTGCCTTTGGCGCAGGAAATTTAACCAATCAGTTATTACCGGCAGCATTAGGTGTGTTTATGTTTTTCCTAGTGGTGGGTTTTGGTATGAGCCCGTACAAAGCAGGCATCCTTGCTGCTATTCCACGGTTTATTGATGCCATACTCGACCCTATCATGGGTTATATATCAGACAACACCCGAAGTAAATGGGGAAGAAGAAAGCCCTACATTTTTGGCGGCGCTATTGTTACAGGTATTGCTTTCATTTTAATGTGGCAATTAAAAATACCTGAGGCAGGCAACAATCATGAAACATACAATTTCATTTATTTCTTAGTGATGTCTGTTCTTTTTTATTTGGGCTACACTGTTTTTGCTGCACCATTAATAGGGCTTGGTTATGAAATGACACCAGACTATAATGAACGTACACGTTTAATGGCCATGAGCCAAATTATGGGACAGATTGCATGGATGATTGCACCGTGGTTTTGGTTTTTAATTTCAAGGCCGGAGCTTTTTCCCAATGCACCAACAGGTGTAAGGCAACTTTCTGTTTGGGTTGGTTTGCTTTGTTTAGTAATGGGTGTGATGCCTGCATTGTTTTGTAAAGAGATTGACCAGGCAAATCTTCAGGGGCAAACGAAATTATCTTTCCGTGACCTTGTTGCCAATATGAAACATTTTTTTGGAGACATAAAAAAAACAGTTACCAATAAGCCTTTTTTACGCCTGTGTGGCGCAACCTTTTTTGTATTCAATGGCTTCCAGATTGTTGCACAGTTTGCCTTTTTTATTATCATCTATTATTTATACAATGGCAACCAGGCGGCTGCAGGGCAATGGCCAGCATGGTTTGGAACAGTAAGCGCTTTGGCAACAGCAGTAATGGTTATTCCTATCATTACTTACATGTCCACCAAAATAGGTAAACGCAATGCATTTATTGTATCCACACTTATCTCCATTGTGGGTTATCTTTTAAAGTGGTGGGGTTTTTCTCCAGGTAATCCATGGTTTATGTTTATTCCTATACCATTAATGTCGTTTGGCATTGGTGGTTTATTCACACTCATGATGAGCATGACGGCAGATGTATGTGATTACGATGAATTAAAAAATGGAATGCCACGTAAGGAAGCCTTGTTTGGTGCTGTGTATTGGTGGATGGTAAAGCTCGGTACATCGCTGGCGCTGTTTTTAAGTGGTGTGATATTAAGCAGCGTGGGCTTTGATCAAAATGCACAGGCTCAATCTGCTTCTGCAATCACTGCCCTGCGGTTGGCGGATATCATCGTGCCATCTGTTGCTGGTGTGCTAGCCATCATTGTTATGTGGGGTTATAATATTTCAGAAAAAAGGGCGAAAGAAATACGGGAGGAACTGGTAAAAAGAAGAGGCAATATATAAAATTATCAATTTGTAAAAAGTACAGTTATGTCATTCAGAAAAGATCATATACTTTCTCTAAAGCCCGATACACAAACGGATTATGTACAGGGCGAGTCAGAAGAAACACTAAAAGATTTGTTTGCAGAAATATTAGCAAACGGTGTTCATGGTTTTTGTTTCAGCCTGTATGAAGACGGTCAAAAACCCGGCGACATTATTTCGGAAGCACAGGTACGGCGACGCATGGAAAAACTAAAGCCGCATACAAAATGGGTGCGTTCTTTTTCCTGTACAGAAGGAAACGAGTTTATACCAAGAGTGGCAAAAGAATTTGGCATCAAAACCTTGGTAGGAGCATGGTTGGGTAATGATGATGAAATTAATCAACGTGAAATAAGCGGATTAATACAATTAGCAAAAGACGGCTTTGTAGATATTGCTGCTGTGGGTAACGAAGTAATGTACCGCAAAGATTTGACAGAAGAGGAATTGCTTGGATTTATAAAGAAAGTAAAAGCTGAAATTCCAAATATACCTGTTGGGTACGTGGATGCGTATTATGAATTTTCCCACCGGCCCGCAATTACGGAACTCTGCGATGTGATACTCTGCAACTGCTACCCATTTTGGGAAGGCTGTCCTTTTGAAAATTCATTAGACTATATGAAACAGATGTATTACCAGGCAAAAGCCGCAGGTAATGGCAAAGAAGTAATTATCACAGAAACAGGCTGGCCCAGTATGGGAGAAAATTTGAAAGGAGCATTTCCTTCTGAAAAAAGCGCAAGGGATTATTTTATCAATACACAATTGTGGTCGGTTAATGATAATATCCCTGTTTTTTATTTCTCCTCCTTTGATGAGAGCTGGAAGGTGGGTGCCGAAGGAACGGTAGGGGCTTACTGGGGAATTTGGGATAAGCATGAACAACTGAAATTTTAAGCATGAATTTTTTTGAACAATTCAATTTGCCTTTTGCAAAAGCTATTTGTTATTCCGGTTTCAGAGAGGGCCAGCAGCCCGGCGGTGTTATTCCTTCGTATGAAGAAGTAAAAGAAGATTTATTGCTGCTGCAGCCACACTGGAAATACCTGCGCCTTTACGACTGTGATGAACATGCTAAAACGGTATTGGAAGTTATCAGTAGGGAAAAAATGGATTTTAAACTGATGCAGGGTGCATATATAGAAGCAGAGATGAACAATTTTGGTTGCCCCTGGGGCGGGGGTGTGTATGAGGAAGAACAATTAGAAGCAAATCAAAGAAGTAACGATATTAAAATTCAACGCCTTATTGATTGGGCCAGCCAATATCCTGAAATCATTTTTTCGTTGTCAGTTGGTAATGAATCTTGTGTGGACTGGAGTGGCAATTATGTACCCGTGAACCGTGTGGTTGAATTTGCAAAAAAAGTAAAGCAGCATGCAATGCAGCCAGTTACATTTTGTGAGAACTATGTGCCCTGGCTTAATAAATTAAAACCGCTTGCAGAAGTGGTGGATTTCATTTCTATACATACTTATCCTGTTTGGGAATATAAACACATACATGAGGCCATTGAATACACCAATGAAAATTACAAAGCAGTTGCTTCCATTCATTCTGATAAACCAATTGTGATAACAGAAGCCGGCTGGGCTACCAACTCTAACGGCAGGGGCATTCGCCCTGAACATGTGAATGAAGAAAACCAAAAAGCATATTATGAAGATTTAATGGAGTGGTCAGCCAAAAAAAATGTACTCACATTTTTCTTTGAAGCCTTTGATGAAAAGTGGAAGGGCTCGCCACATCCGCTGGAGCCTGAAAAACATTGGGGGCTGTTTCATACAGACAGAACGCCGAAAGCAGCCATGCAGGCAAAGCTTGTTGAGAAATAAGATTCATAAACGCAGTAATCAAAAAAATGAAAACAAATAACTATAGTTCACAAAAAATTTTATTCAGTCATTAAAATTTAGCATTATGAAAAAAGTTTACCTCAGTTCTGTTTTGCTTTTGTGTTTTGCTTTTAGCATAAAAGCACAGCTATCTGTTTTTACAGACGATTATGCATCCGGCGTGTCATTTGTGCCGTTTGGGGGTTCCACCAATTCGTTATCTATTGATAACACTCAAAGTCATTCTGGTACATCGTCACTTAAAATACCTGTAACCTCCGGTTATACAGGCGGCGCATTGGTGATTGCTGCACCAGCTGATTTATCTGGTTATACAGCAGTTACCTTTTGGGCAAAAAATGATAACCCGGCCTTTAAACTCGATGGAGTTGGATTAGGCAACAATGCTGCCACCACCAAGTATGCAGTGGAAAGAAATGGCGTAGTGCTCACATCCGGCTGGGTAAAATATTATATACCCATACCTGTACCTTCTAAACTAACAGCAGAGACTGGCCTGTTTCACTTTGCAGAAGGTTCTGGCGAAGGAGCATACAATATCTGGATAGATGATATACAGTATGAAAATGTAAGCAGCGCCATCCTCGGCACACCAACAGCCGCATTGGCAACTGAAACAATTTCAAAAGCTGTTGGCGAAACATTTAATCCAAACGGAACTGTAAGTGTGTTTCCCATTTGTGCCGAAGGCGCTATGCAAACTGCAAGGGCATATTTTACATGGGCAAGTTCTAACACTGCTGCGGCCACTATTAACGCAGACGGTTTAGGTACTGCTGTGGCACAGGGTACTACTAACATAACAGGTAAATTAGGAACAATTGATGCAGCCGGAACTTTAACCGTTAATGTAACAGCGGCATTACAGGAACCAACGATTGCAGCACCAACACCTCCGGCAAGAAATGCGACCGACGTTATTTCTGTTTTCAGTGGTGCTTACACCGACCTTTCAGGAACAGACTTTAATCCCAACTGGGGCCAGTCAACCATTGTAAGTGAAGTGAATATTGCAGGCAACCCAACAAAAAAATATGCAAGCTTAAACTACCAGGGCGTTCAGTTTGCCAGCGCTATCGATGCTTCACAAATGGAAAAGCTGCACATTGATGTATGGACACCTAACTGTACAGAATTTGATGTATACCCAATTGTAAGCGGCCAGCCGGAACAGTATGTAAGGCTTACGCCAACATTTAACGGCTGGAACAGTTTTGATATTGACCTTTCACAATATACCATACCGCTAAATGCTATCATCCAGTTTAAATTTGTTGGAAACCCTTTTGGCAGCAGCACTGTTTTTTATGACAACTTGTATTTCTACAAAGCAGGCTCAGGGCCAACAGCACCAACAACAGCAGCTCCGGAACCAACACAAAATGCAGCGAATGTGATTTCATTATTCAGTAATGTTTATACAAATGTTCCTGTTGATACATGGTCTGCCGTATGGGATAATGCAGATGTGGCTGATGTGCAAATTGCTGGTAATGATAATAAGTTGTACACTAATTTGGTGTTTGCTGGTATTGAGTTTACCTCAAATACTATTAACGCCACCGATATGGGTTTTCTGCATGTTGATATATGGACTCCAAATGCCACCAACTTCAACATCAAACTTGTGGACTTTGGCGCTAACAATGCTTATGCAGGCGGTGATGATACCGAATCAGAATTAAGTTTTACACCGGCACAGGGTTCATGGGTGAGTTATGATATTAACCTGAATGATTTTACAGGGCTGGCCTCAAGGGCGCATTTGGCACAACTGCTTTTCATCAGTTCAGCAAGTACTGTTTATGTTGATAATGTTTATTTCTACAGAACTGGCACCACACCAGTGCGGCTTTCAGAGTTTAAAGTAAATAACGTAAATAATACTGTAATACTGCAATGGACTACCGAATATGAATTAAACAATAAGGGCTTTAGTATTGAACGTAGCGCTGATGGACGTAACTGGCAGCAAATTGCCTTTGTGAATGGTTCAAACGGAGGGGCAATTGTAAAAAAATATTCAATTACAGATATCGCACCTGTAAAAGGAATTAACTTCTACCGCATTAAGCAGGAAGATTTTAATGGAAGCATTACGTATTCATTTGTACAAAAAATAGATATCAGCAACATTGTATTAAACCAGCACAGTTTGTTCCCTAACCCGGCAAAAGACAGAGTGACAATTAAGCTGGGAGCAATTGAAAGTAACAATACACATTATGATATTATAAGCCCTGATGGGAGGATTGTAAAAACTGCTTTCCTTAATAAGAACAGAAGCAATACCCTGGAGTCGGTTAATGTAAGTGGGCTGTCAGGAGGAGTTTACATTTTTAGAGTCATCGATGGTAATGCAATACAGACAATTAGATTTATCTTGAATTGATTATACTTTTAAAAGTAAAAAAGCCACTGTTTGTATTTTAACAGTGGCTTTTTTAATATAGAAAAATTCAAGTATTAGCAAATAAAAAAAGACAAATCACTTTTAAAGCGTTTGTCTTTTTGTAGTCCCGACAGGAATCGAACCTGTATCTAAAGTTTAGGAAACTTCTATTCTATCCATTGAACTACGGGACCATTTTATTGGGCAGCAAAAATAAGGATTGGCACAATAGCTTCCAACTAAGAAACAGCCTGCTATTTAAATACTAACAACTGTTAGTATTTTTGTTATCTTTACAATTCAAATTATAACGCTATGACAGTTCAGGATTTTGAAACCATTTTCCAGGACAAGATTGATAAGGAAATAAAGATAGAACCCAAAGACTGGATGCCCGATGCTTATCGTAAAACAAACATCCGCCAAATAAGCCAGCATGCACACAGCGAAATTGTGGGTATGTTGCCCGAAGGCAACTGGATAAGCAGGGCGCCATCATTAAAAAGAAAAGCCATTCTGCTGGCAAAGGTGCAGGATGAAGGTGGGCATGGCTTGTACTTGTACAGTGCGGCCGAAACGCTTGGTATGAGCCGTGATGAGATGATAAATGATTTGCATAGCGGCAAGGCGAAATATTCTTCCATTTTTAATTATCCCTCGCTTACCTGGGCCGATATGGGTGCCATTGGCTGGCTGGTGGATGGTGCTGCTATATTAAACCAGGTAATGCTTTGCCGAACGAGTTATGGCCCTTATGCAAGAGCAATGGTAAGAATTTGTAAGGAAGAAAGTTTTCACCAGCGGCAGGGTTTTGAAAGTCTTCTTGTTTTATCAAAAGGTACTGATGAGCAGAAAGACATGTGCCAGGATGCCATCAACCGTTGGTGGTGGCCATCGCTCATGATGTTTGGCCCAAAGGATAGTGAAAGCACCAACAGTGACCAAAGCATGAAGTGGAAAATAAAAAGAAAAACAAACGATGAGCTACGGCAAAATTTTGTAGATATGATTGCTGAGCAAGTAAAAGTTTTGGGGATGACACTGCCAGATCCTGACTTAAAATGGAATGAGGAGAAAATGCATTATGATTTTGGTGAAATAAACTGGGATGAGTTTTGGAATGTGGTGAAAGGCAATGGGCCATGCAATAAACAAAGATTAGAAGCCAGGAGAAAAGCGCATGAAGAAGGGCAATGGGTGAGAGAGGCAGCCATGGCATATTCACAAAAAAGAAACTCACGATCACAACAAAAAGTAGCGTAGTATGAATAACATCATTAGAAAATTTTATTACGGCGATATTCCTGACGAAAAAGGAAGCGGCGCTAATTATCAAATACAAAATGATAAAATAGCATGGCCGCTTTGGGAAATTTTCATCCGCAGCAAACAGGGCTTAGATCATAAACATGTTGGCAGCCTGCATGCAGCCGATGCACAAATGGCGATTGAAAATGCCAGAGATGTTTATACAAGAAGAATGGAAGGTGTAAGCATTTGGGTTGTGGAAAGTAAATACATTACTGCATCTAATCCTGAGGAAGCCGGCGAGTTGTATGAACCTGCTGTTGATAAAATCTATCGCCATCCTACTTTTTACAATTTACCCGATGAAGTAAATCACATGTAATGAAAACACCAACTGACTATATCCTGTATTTAGCAGACACTGCTTTAATTCTTTCTCAAAGAAACAGTGAGTGGTGTGGACACGGACCGGTGCTGGAACAGGATATTGCCATCACTAATATTTCATTAGACTTATTAGGGCAATCAAGAAATCTTTATCAATTTGCTGCCGAATTGATTGGCGATACAAACGAAGACAAGCTGGCTTACCTGCGAAAAGAGAGAGAGTTTAAAAACTTGTTGCTTGCTGAACAACCCAACGGCGATTGGGGACAAACGATTCTTCGCCAGTTTTTATTCAGCCAGTATCAGTATTTATTATTTCAGCAATTGCAAAAAGGAAGCGATGAACAATTGGCTGCCATTGCAACAAAAGCATTGAAAGAAATTGCTTATCATGTTCGCTGGAGCAGCGAATGGGTAATACGGCTCGGTGATGGAACTGACGAAAGCCATCAAAGAATGATAAAAGCAATTGATGAATTGTGGAGATATACAGGGGAAATGTTTTTGCCTGCTGATTACGAAAAAAAACTGAATATGGACTTTGATTTGCTGGCACAGCAATGGAACGAAAAAATAAAAGCCATTTTTGATGAAGCAACATTATCTATTCCTGAAAAAGTGTTTATGCAAAGTGGTGGCAAAGAGGGAAGGCATACAGAATACCTTGGGTTTATTTTAGCTGAATTACAGTATATGCAAAGGGCATATCCAAACAGTGAATGGTAAAATGCAAAAAGCAATTATCGATAAAAAGGCATTGTACGCTTACCTGGAAGAGATAAAAGATCCGGAAGTACCGGTGTTGTCAATTATTGATTTGGGTATTGTACGAGATGTAAAAATGAATGAGGATGAAATAGAAGTTGTTATCACGCCTACCTATACCGGTTGCCCGGCAATGGATATGATTGCCGCTGCTATTAAAGTTGAACTGGCAACATTGGGGTTTAAGAAGATAAAGGTTACAACTGTTCTTTCCCCTGCATGGACAACAGACTGGATGACGGAAGAAGGGAAACAAAAATTAAAAGCTTACGGCATTGCGCCACCCAACCCGAAGCAGCAAATATGCAACAGCAGTTTGTTTGCCGAAGAAACAATTCAATGCCCACACTGCAACTCATACCACACACACCGCATCAGCGAATTTGGCAGCACTGCCTGCAAATCGTTGTATCAATGCGACGATTGCAAAGAGCCGTTTGATTATTTTAAATGCCATTAAATTATCCTATCTTTCGTTTGTACTAACCCCCGCTGTTTGCTATGGATATTACTATTTATCTTGAAGAAGCCGCACAGGTTTCCGTTGCCTTTATTATTGGTGCTGTTATCGGTATCGAAAGAGAATTCAGGAGTAAACCTGCTGGCTTCCGAACCATGATTTTAATCTGTGTTGGGTCTTGTCTTTATACCATTTTATCTAAAGAAAGTAATGATACCAGCCCCGATCGTATTGCAAGTAATATAGTAACGGGTATTGGTTTTATTGGTGCCGGTGTAATTTTTAAAGAAGGTATTTCGGTAAATGGATTAACTACCGCTGCGTTAATATGGATAACGGCCGCATTGGGAATGGCAGTTGGTTATCACAATTATCCAATTGCTATTGTAGTGGCATCAATGGTAGTGTTGGCTTTGTTTGTGCTGGAACCTGTGCAGCGTTTTATCAACAACCTGCATAAGGTAAAAGATTACAGAATTAAAACAAACGGGCAAGGGGATGACTTTAAAAAAGAACTGAACCTGTTTTTGCATAATACCAATGCACATTATCGCTGTATGAAGGTGTTAAAAGAAGATAATAGCGCTGTATATTTTTACCGCATTGGTGCACCCAACAGAAACTATGATACAGTAAATAATTTTTTATTGACGCATAAAGATGTACATAGCTTCGATTTTTGATTTTTTAATTTTTACTTTTTATGTCTTCCATTCTTTTTGAAATAAAAAACAATATTGCTTTTATCACACTCAACCGCCCCGAAAAATTTAATTCGTTCAACAGGGA
>CAZBTD010000072.1:0-18167 GCA_964494815.1 uncultured Ferruginibacter sp.
TTATTTTTAAATTTCGTTTCCCATTTTGAATATAGCTTTTCACCTGCAATAAAGTAAAGCCTGTGGTTTCAGTAACTTCCTGGTAGCTTTTCTTTTGCAGGTAAAACAAAGTTAAGCATTGCTGCTGTTCTTTATTAAGCTGTTGCATAGCCCATTCCATATCAGAAAAGGTTTGTTCTTTTTGCAGGTGGTGGTTTTTATTTTCAGATTCTTCAGGTGCAGATAATAGCTGATCATTTATTTCAACCGGGAACCTGTCTTTATTCCGCAGCTTCATCAGGCAATGGTTTTTCGCCACCATGTAAATCCAGCTTTTAAAATAATCTACCTTGTATTTATGTAATTCTGTAATGGCTTTTAAAAATACTTGTTGCACTCCGTCTTTTGCTTCTTCTTCATTTTTTAAATATTTCATACAAACACCAAGCAATAATAAAGTATATCGTTGCAGCAATATCCCCAACCATTGGTTGTTTTTGTCTGCATAAAAATTTTGAAGCAGCTGGTTATCGTCAATATGTTTATACTTATCAGGATTAAGCATGAAGCAGGTGTGCAGCTAAGATTCGAAAGGTATAAAATTCCATAAAAGGCAGTATAATGAATGAAATACTATTTATCCTCAAATGCTTTTACGCCACTTTCTTTTTTGTACTTAAAAAAAATTACAATCATATCCAGTTCTTTTTCTGTAACGGTTTCTGTTGAAAGTTCTGACTTATGCTGGTTGTTTGCAAATCTCACTTTATAAGTATCCGCCTGCTCAAAACTGATGTCAGGAATTACTTCTTTTTCATTTAATTTTTTATTGTGGCATTTTGCACAATGGGAACTATATGCTTTTTTCCCTTCTGCAAATTGTCCTAATAATTCTTTTCTTCGTTCTTTTGAAAAATCTTCTGGCATATCCATACCCAGTTTTTTTTCATATGAACAACTGATTACGATGAGCAGGAATAAAATTGATACGATAAGAAGAGGGCGTGCCATGTGTTAATACTCTCCGCCAACTTTCCGGCGGTTAAGTGTTTTGTCTTTTGACAAAGGTAAGTTTTGCGGAGGCGTTTCAAAAGGAATATTTTCGGTAAGCGAATTTAGGAAAGCAATCAATTGTGTTTTCTCTTGTTTAGTTAACCGCAGGGAGTCGGCAGAAAGTGTTTGATTGCTTACATCTATTCCCTTTCCTGCACCACCACCAGCATTATAAAAGTCTATTACCTCTTCAAGTGTTTTAAAAGAACCATTGTGCATATAAGGTTTTGTAAATGCACTATTTCTAATCGTTGGCGTACGGAATGCGTTTTTTGTTTCCATTGCTGCATGTACATTGTACCTGCCATCATCTGTACTTAAATTTTTTGAAGATACTGATGCTGGAACACCAATTACTTCAAACTCATTGCTGATATAGGGTGGTTTAATTCCACTAAACTGTGGCGCAAAATGACAAGTGCCACATTTGGCTTTGCTCATAAAAATATTAAAGCCCTTTTCGGCTTCAATATTCAATTTCCTTTTGTTATTGATGGCATCATCAAACGGAGAGTAGTAATTACTGTATTTGCCATAGAAATATGTGATAGCGCTGGCAATATGTTTCAAAGTGATATTTCCTTTTTCATTGATATGGCCCGAAAACTTTGCAAATTGCTTTTTGTAGAGCGAGACAGACATTATTTTGTTCAGCACTTCATTTTCGTTACTGCTCATTTCATCCGGGTTAGAGATAACATCTTTTACCTGGTCAAGCAGTGTTAAATCCCTTCCATCCATCATTAGTAAATGATTGAGCACTGCATTAATAAGCGTGGGCTGGTTTCTTTTAAGCAAACTTTGTTTATTATACGTTGAAGCTGTTGCTGCCGAGGTATCAGCTAAATAGTTATCCAGTTTGTGACAAGAAGCACAGCTACGCATATTATTACCCGATAAAATGGGATCGTAAAAAAGCAGTTTGCCAATGCTATCAATTTCACCCAATATTTTTTCATCAGTTATTTTACTATAAACACCCTTTATGTTTTGGGCTTTGTATAGATTTTTATCAAAAATGTTTTGTGCATCATCATTCAGGCTATAATCCATATAGCTTGAAGACTGAATGTTGTAGTTGGTAATGTATTGCTGGTTAAGCCTGAATAATGGATTTACATAATCCCTGATAAACACAAAATGATTGAATTGCTCAAAATCTGCCGGTTGCTGCTTAACAAATTCAATAGCTTTATTAAATAACACCAAATACTCTTTCGGTAAGGCATGAGACAAAAAATCCTGGTTATAGGATGTATAAATGACAGCTGTACTTTGCAGCATACTTTCAAGCTCAGGAATTATCTGTTTTGTATTGGGGCATTCAAAACCTGTGGTGTATATGGTAGCAAGTTCAAGCAGGAAAAGCCTGTTGCATAAAAAGAAATGATGATAGTTTTCAAGCTGTGATGCAACGCTATCAGCAAGATATGCCTCCAATGATTTTAGCGGTGCTTCTATTAAATGCAACAGCGAATCTTTTGAAGGATGTTCTGTTTCTAAATATTGGCTGGCAAGAGTAAGGCCTGCTCCTTCCCGTTTGTATGGTGCTTCATATTTTTCAAATACCTCGGTTTCCCATTCTACCGGCAGTGGGCCATTAATTTTTTTATAGACTACCGGCTCAAGATATCGCAACCAAAAATCGCAGGATTTCAATCTCATACGGGTGCTGTTTAACGCAGCCTGTAGTCTTTCTTTTTCATTTTTTTTCAGCAGGTTTGCCGATAGAATCTGGCCATACACAGTATGCAACTCAGTGTTAAGTGCACTGATATTGTTTTTGTAAAGGGAAAAATAGTACCTGTTGTTGTTTCTGAATGAAGAGGACAGCATAAGCAATAATAGCCCTGTAAAGAAGATTGGTATAATTATTTTCCTGTTCATTTTATCATCCTCACAATAAGTTAATGTTTGCTTCGTTGGTGGCTAACTTGTTAAATCGAGCCTCTTCTTTTAAAACAGTTTTTTGTATGCCTTTATTGCACTATAAAGCCAGTAATTGTTAACAGTACAAACAGTTGCTTAAAAAGTAATGGAAAAATTTCCGCCTTAATGAAATCAGGCGCTGGCATATCTTAATAAAAAAGGTTACAGCTTTCGCCATAACCTTTTTATACCCTCAAAATAAAACTCGTATTAAATATCTGTAGCCTCACCATAAGCCACCGCAGTTGCTTCTTTCACTGCTTCACTCATGGTAGGGTGGGGATGTACAGCTGTTAATATTTCATGTGCTGTGGTTTCCAATTTACGGGCTGTTACCACTTCAGCAATCATTTCTGTTACGTTCATGCCAATCATGTGGCAACCAAGAAACTCACCATACTTTGCATCAAACACTACTTTTACAAAACCTTCTGTTGCACCGGCAGCACTTGCTTTACCACTTGCTACAAATGGGAATTTACCAACCTTCACTTCGTAGCCAGCATCTTTAGCTGCTTTCTCTGTGTATCCAACAGAAGCAATTTCAGGAGTGCAGTAAGTACAACCAGGAATATTGTTGTAATCAATTGCATCAGGATGATGGCCTGCTAAATGTTCAGCAGCATTAATTCCTTCTCTTGATGCAACGTGTGCCAATGCCTGGCCAGGTGTGCAATCACCAATTGCATAAATACCCGGAATGTTTGTTTGCTGGTGAGCATTCACAATAATTTTTCCTTTATCAGTTTTAATGCCCAATGCTTCCAAACCAATATTTTCAATATTTGCAACAACACCCACAGCGCTCAATAAAATATCAGCTTCAAGAGTTACTTCACCCGTTGGTGTTTTTACTTTTGCTTTTACACCAGCACCACTTGTATCAACGCTGGTTACTTCGCTGCTGGTCATTATTTCAATGCCTTGTTTTTTGAATTGCTTTTCCAGTTCTTTGCTGATGTCATCATCTTCTACCGGCACTACTTTAGGCATAAACTCAACAATGGTAACTTTTGTACCAAGGCTGTTATAGAAATAAGCAAACTCACTACCGATAGCACCGCTGCCACAAACAATCATGCTCTTAGGTTGTGTCGGCAACACCATTGCTTCACGGTAACCAATTATTTTTTTACCATCAATCGGCATGCTTGGCAATTGCCTTGCCCTTCCTCCGGTTGCAATAATAATATTCTTTGCTTCTTCCACTTTTTTACTGCCATCTGCCGCAGTAATTTCCAATTTACCCGGAGCAATTAATTTACCCGTGCCCATTATCACATCAATCTTATTCTTCTTCATCAAAAAAGTAACACCCTTACTCATTTTATCCGCCACACCACGGCTGCGTTTTACCACACCACCAAAATCAGCACTTGGGTTTTGTAAATTGATACCATAATCAGCAGCATGTTTTGCATATTCATATACTTGGGCGCTTTTCAGCAATGCCTTGGTAGGGATACAACCCCAGTTAAGACAAATGCCACCCAAACTTTCTTTCTCAACTATTGCCACTTTTTTACCAAGCTGACTTGCCCTTATTGCAGCAGGATAACCGCCCGGGCCACTTCCTAAAACAATTACATCGTATGCCATAATGATTTGGAGATTTTAGTTTTAATATTTCGGTTGCGAAGGTACTTGAAACGGGGTAAAAACCAAACATCCTTATTAAAGGAATGTTTAACCCATTTTTTGCCTTTGTGCCTAAGTAAAACAATTACTTTTATCAAAAGGTTAAGTGTGGTAACGGCATCGGAACATTGGTCGTCATCGTTGTGTCACTCACTTGTACCCCATACCAATAAGGAGCATTTCCCATTGTATATGATATGGGGCACCTTCGGCGCTACACAAACAAATAACATGAAAAAAACCTTAATAGCAGCAACCTTTTTATTGTTTGGCTTATCATCCAATGCACAAACCATTCCTTCGTGGAAAATAACAGATGTGGTAAAGTATTGCAACGAGAAAACCGATTCAGTGTATGTTATCAACTTCTGGGCTACATGGTGCCGTCCATGTGTGGAAGAGCTGCCTTACCTGCAAAGCATCACAAAAAAATATGCTGATAAAAAAGTAGAGTTGTTATTGGTAAGCCTTGACCTTGCCTCATTTTATCCAGAAAAAATTGAGGCATTTGTAAAAAAGCAAAATATCAATGCTAATATTGTTTGGTTAAATGAAACGAATGCAGATTATTTCTGCAATATGATTGATAAAAAATGGAGCGGTTCTATTCCTGCAACTGTGATTGTAAATCCTTCGAAAGGATACAAAAAATTTTATGAGCTGCAGTTTGACGAGGAAGAATTTGAAGAAGAGTTGAAAAAAGCATTTTAAAAATTATAAACTAAACCAGCCGAAGTTGTTCTTCATTTTACTTTCGGTGCTTAATTCTTCCCATCAATTGAAAAAAATACGTCCTGAGATACAGTTACATTACTGTTTGGTTCTTGTATGAGCTGACGACACGATACATTTCTCCTGATAACTGGCTGATTATGGGCATTTCCCGGAATGGTAACATCTGTTTTTTCTGTTGGTATGCTGCCGCAACTCCAGTTATTTTCATTTTCCCATGCATCGTCTAAAGCGCCAGTCCAGGTATTTTTTAGTACGGTACATTCCGCATTAGAAACAGAGGTTCTGATAGCTTGTTTCGGCAAAGGGCCAAAGCCATTGACAAGATCAATTCCAATCCCACTTCTGAGATGGCAATAGCTCATTACCGTTCCCGTAAAACCTTCTGGCGGCAGCGGGTTGGTAGGGGTGCTAGCTCTGCAAGTGCTGCATCCGTCTGAGGATTCTATAGCAGAGCAATCATCAATAGCGCCACAACCGCCATTTTCACCTGTTTGCCAACCACACCAATGTGTGTGGTGGCTGCCAAATAGATGTCCTGCCTCATGTGTTATTACTTCCACATCCCATGAGTAAGCCGGCACTGCATTAAAATCGACATTTACATTGGCATAACCATAGGCGTAAACACGGTTGCACAAATCATTTTCCAATATATAAGCCCTTCCTCCATTGTTGGTAGGTGAGCCGTCAATAAGCATACACAGATCTCCATTAAATTCATCGTTCATGCTGTTCCATCTTTGCCGAAGTGATAACAAAGCAGCAGAAGAACTTTCTGTATTATATGGACTTGTTGTTGTCCATACATTAATTCCAGCCAGTTCTATAGGAACACCTTCATTCTGGTACATAACTGCCACTTGGTTAAAAAGCCCGGTGAGGTAATTAACTGTATTTTCAAAATTGCTATGAAAATCGTTGCTGAATAATTTATAATCTGCCTCCCAAAAAAATCTCACTTTCTTACAAAGTTCCGGCTCATCAGCAACAGGAACGGGCAGAATATTTTGCGTTTCTCTACGTGTCGCCATAGGGGGAATTGTCGATTCATCATTTCCACAAACAAAAGAGGGAAGTGGTGCAACGATGTGCTTGCTATTATAAAGTACATAATCGCCATTTGTAGTTTTGCCAAGATTAAAATTGCCGTCGGAATTGGCAAAGAGCCCCATAACATCCCCGTTTTCAAAAATGCTGATGCAGGCAATAGATCCAGGATAACCATTTATATAGCCCCTGTAATGCACCGCATTAGGAAATTGGATGTTTTGTACATTATTTTGAGACAGGGCAGCAGTCTTAAGTTTTCCTGCATTAATATCTTCCTGCACCAGTTCAAGCCGAAACTGATTATCATAGTATGGAATGATTAACGAAATCAAAAATGGCTTATTTTCAAAAACTTGCGTGGACAACAGGCTATTTAATTGCAAATATTGTTTTTGTGAGAGCTGTGCATCTGGCGATGCTGGTATCATACTTTTCTTGAAAAGAGTAAAGTATTCAGTGCTACTGTTATTCTTTCTTTTGTCAGATACAAATTTATAGAGGTATGAACTTTTGTTCTGTGCCACAGCAGTGCTCAACAGCATAATGAATGCAACAAAAAAACAATAAATCTTAACCATTTCTTCTTGTGACAGGTAGTTGTATTACAATCAGGCAGGGGAACGAATTACATAGGGACAGACGGTAAATGTAAATAAAAATTCTCTAATCCTTGTGTTGAAATAAATCAATTACGCCGCCACAATGGGGGCATTTGTGCACTTTTTTATCTTTCATCTTACGTATTTCCTCCAAAAAACCGGCTGTAATAATACCAGCAGGCAAGGCAAAAATGGCAAGGCCCGATAAGGTGATAATGCCAGTGAGGACTTTACCTGCCAGTGTAATAGGAACCATGTCTCCGTATCCTACAGAAGTTACTGTAACTACGGCCCACCAAAAGGTAGTAGGTATGCTGCTGAATACCTGGGGCTGGGCATTATGCTCTGCAAAATACAAAAGCGAAGAAGCAATAATAATTAAGAATATGATTAGCACAAGGCTAAGTTTGAGCTCACTGGCACGGTTTACAAAAACATTTTTTACCATCTGCGCCGATTTCATATATGCAGTAAGCCTGAACAGGCGCAGAAATCGCAACAAGCGGAGAATACGAAGTATGCGTAAATCGAGGCCAATAACAGCGTGAATATAAAAAGGCAGTATAGCAAGCAGGTCAATGAGTGCATCAGTTGAAAATATATATTTTATCCTGCCATAAAATGAATGTGAATACCGGGGGTCATGATTACAACTCCATAATCTTAATACATATTCAATGCTGAAAATAATAACTGATACAAGGTCAAAATAATGGAAGAAAGAAGCATAAGCTTCATGTATTGGCTGCACTGTTTCCACTATTACAGCCACCACATTCAATATAATAAGAATTATGATAAAGCCATTGAGTATTTTATCCCATTTTGTTTCGCCCAGTTCGGGATGCAGCAGAATATGAATATCCCTTTTGGTTTTATGGTACATATGCAGAAAGGTTTTATTGGCTAAGTTAATTACTCTGTTGCTGTATTTAGCACAGGTTTACATTTTAGTTATTTTAAATACAAGGCAAATAAGCTTATAACAGATACCTGCACATTGAAATAACAAAGCGTTTGTTTTGGCAGGCTGCAATTTTTTTCTTTCTTTTACGTTGGTTCATTATTACTATAGTGTAATTACTATATTTTAATAATAGAACCGAATAATCCCACTATGCCTGTTGAATATCCACAAAAACCTGCACAAGTATTGAAATACAATCCCCAGCTTGATGGGTTGCGTTTCTTTGCCGTTTTGTTTGTTGTATGCTATCACTGGATTCCCTCTTTCAGGCACACTCAATTTGCCGGTTTTTTAGGCGGAATGATCAACTTCTTTTTTGTACTAAGCAGTTATTTAATTACCGGCATTTTATTTTCAGCAAAAGATAAAAGTGAAGTTTTTGGCATTCCAAAGTTTAAAGTAATGGGTGTTTTCTTACTTCGCCGTACAGTGAGGATATTTCCGGCATATTATTTATTCCTGCTAATACTGATGTTGCTGCCATTCATTGGCCGTGATATAAAAGACAATGCAGGTATGTATTTTTCTTACTTGGCAAATTATCACATTTATTTTAGTAATGATTTCCCATCTGCAGCTGCACATATTTGGACACTGGCGGTGGAAGAGCAATTTTATGTATTGTGGCCATTGGTAATACTCTTTGTGCCGCAGCGCCATCTTTTAAAAACATTCATTTTCCTCATAATAATGAGTGTTGCACTTAGAGCTGTTAATTATTTCCCTACCCATGGTGTGCCGCAGGCTATACTTACACAGTATTGTGTAGATGCGTTTGCAGTTGGTGGTATTCTTGCTTATAAGTACAGGGCGCCTGAACATGAAAGAAAATTAATTAGCAAATGGGTAAACATTGCACTTTACATCAGCATACCCTTATCCATTGCCATTATTTTATTTAAGTCTCATTACTATTCTTTTGTTCTTAACAGGCTATTGTTTTCAATTATTTCTCTCAAAATAGTAGAAGGGGCTGTAATTGGGTATAAAAAAATATTTGGCAAGGTGCTGGAAAAGAAGCCAATTCTTTATCTGGGCCGCATTAGCTATGGCATTTACCTGTACCACCTGCTGGTACCTGTGGTATTCTGGAGGCTGTACCATTATGCTTTTTTATATCTAAAAACAGACCACCGGGGGTTTTATACAAGAAATCATGATGCGATATCAGCTTTTCAAAAAACGCTGGTATCAGAGCCTGTTTCTTTCACCATTTATGCAATCCTTACTATTATTATTGCATCCGTTTCGTGGAAGTTTTTAGAAACACCTCTTAATAAATTGAAAGTGCAGTACAACTTTAATAAAGAAAGTGAAAAACTGAAAGTTATCAATAAACCCGCCGGTTCATAAGTTGCCTTTTCAGTAGCAAAATACTTGCATCACTGCTTTGCAATGCTGTAAAAATAAATACCCCCTGAAGAATCAGGGGGTATTTTCTTTAACCCTTAAAACAACCAACATGAATGATGTTGATTCCTATGGGGGCAAGTTAAAACATTTGTTTTAATTAGCCCCAATTTTTTTTTAGAAACCGCTTTTTGATGTAATAACTTGCCTGGAAAACAACCTGCTCTGTTGCGTTTATAATTTCTTTATTTTTATCACATGCGTGAAGGAATGTTTATAAAAAGAAATGTTGACAAATGGACCAGCTACCAGCAGGAAAAAAATACTGGACCTGATGAAACTGCTGAACGCTTTGTTACCCTGGTAGATGATCTTTCATATGCCAAAACATTTTACCCTCAAAGCAAAGCCACCCGGTGGATCAATGGTATTGCGGCGCAAATGTACCAGGGCATTTATACAAGTAAAAAAGACAAGTATTCCCGTGTTTTTCTTTTTTGGAAGTATGAGCTGCCATTTTTGTTTAAGCGCTACCACAAAATATTGTTGTTTACATTTTTGCTTTTTGCCTTATTTGTTTTTATTGGGGTATTCAGTTCTATGAAAGATGAAACTTTTGTTAGGGGCGTGTTGGGAGATAGATATGTTGATATGACAGAGGAAAACATTTCAAAGGGGGATCCTTTTGGAGTATATAAAGAAGATAACCCCTTTAATATGTTTGTGTACATCGCTATCAATAATATTTCGGTGGCTTTTTTAATGGCTATTGGCGGCTTGCTGGTTGGAGTGGCTACTATGTACTTTTTATGGAGCAATGGTTTAATGCTGGGTTGCTTTCAATATATGTTTTTTGCAAAAGGCCTTGGTATGAAATCGGTGATGGTGATATGGATACATGGCACACTGGAAATTCTGGCAATCATCATAGCGGCTGCGGCTGGTTTCATCATGGCATCGGGCATTTTATTTCCAGGAACATATAGCCGGCTGCAGTCTTTTAAAAGAGGTGTTACCGATGCGTTGAAAGTAATGATAGTGTTAATACCAATATTTATAATAGCGGCCCTGCTTGAAAGTTATATTACACATTTAATGAGCAATACTTATGACAAGGAAAATAATGCAGGGTTGCCTGTATGGGCCAGTGGTATAATATTAGGAGGATCGCTTATTTTCATTATTTGGTATTTTGTTATTTACCCAATTGTATTGCATAAAAGAGCTACAAAGCAGACTGTACAAAATAATTAACCCTTACAAATGGTGCAAATGAAATTACGGATGCTTTTACCCATGCTTATGCTTTTGCTATGTAGTACGTATGTACATGCACAAACTGAGCATGTATATGAGGATTCGGCAATATTATATCCACAAGAAGAAGAAACCAGCACTGAGGTAATTGTGCAGGCTCCGGAAGAAACTACTGATTATTCACCTGTCAATACCAGCCCTTTTGTGGCGCCAGATACGTTACTGGTTAATAACAATCATTTTATACCCGGAGATTCGGCAAAAGCACTAAAAAACTCCAGGCCTTTTGCGTATGCCAAAAATTTGGACAGCCTTTTGAAAGATTTAAAGGAGAAACAAAACAGTCAGCCTGCTGAAAAAGTAGAAACGCATGACAGCCCATCATCATTAGCTATCTTTTTAAACTCTTCCGGATTACAATATATATTATGGGGAATAGCAATTGTATTTGTTTTATTTATACTCTCAAAATTGTTTTTAACAGGTGGTTTCTTTGTAAAAGAAACAACTAAGAACAAAGTGAGAGTGCTGGAAGAAGAAGAGGAAAAGCATGTGAAAGATAGAAATTTTGATTTACTCATTGCCAATGCTGTAAAGCAGCAAAATTACCGGCTGGCCACAAGGTACCTCTACCTTCAGTTACTCCAAAAGTTATCCGGTGCCGGTGTGATAGAGTTTGCGGCTGACAAAACCAATTCAGAATATATTCGGGAACTTACAGGGAAGTCATATAAAGCTGAAGTGGCAGCACTTACAGTGTATTATGACTATGTGTGGTATGGAGAATTTGCCATTGATGCCACTCAGTTTGCAAAACTTGAAAAACGGTTTACTGCTTTTAACATATAATGTATAATCATTGATTAGAAAGTATACATATTATTTTTTGTGGCTGTTTGCAACAGGAATATTAGCGTCGTGCAGCAATGGGGGCAATAGTTTACCATCTTTAACTGAAACTTTTTCGAAGAATGATAAAAATCCTTTTGGCACTTATGTAGCTTACCAGCACATCAACCAATTGTTTTATCACAATGAAATAAAAACCAAAAAAACAGCTGCAGAAAAATACTTTGAAGATAATAGCGATACATCTTCGCTTCATATCAACATCAGTAAAAGCTTTTTTCTATCCACCAGCGATCTTGAGGCTGTTCTGGCTTTTATAGAAAAAGGAAACAGTATGCTTATCAGCAGTGAATATTTTGATAGTAGTTTTTTAAACCGTTTTGGCATAAAAGTAAAAGGCCAGAATTTTATTACTGATTTTTTTAACAGTATGAGATATACAGCCGTTCGCCTGCAGCAGCCATACTATTTCGATAAAACAGCCTTCAGCTATTACTACCTGCCATTTAATAACTCTTTTGAGATAAAAGATAGTTCTAATAAAAAAATATTAGGAGTTAACGAAGATGGAGAAGCAAATTTTGTAGTGGTATTTTATGGCCGTGGCCGTTTTTATATTCATTGTGAGCCAAGGGTATTCAGCAATTACTTTCTACTGCAGCAGGATAATTTTAAATATTTGCAACAGGCTTTTTCCTTTGTGCCTGCAATACCTGAGCATGTGGTTTGGGATGATTATCATAACAAGAGAAATAGTCCGCCTTCGCCTGGTGGCGAAGGCTCAGGGTTTTCTGTTTTACTAAAATATCCAGCAATGGCCTGGGCTTTCTGGCTTACTTTATTGTTATTGTTATTATACATCCTGTTTGGAGGCAAGCGCAGGCAACGTGTCATTAAAACATTGCCGCCAAATGTAAATACATCTGTGGCCTTTACTGAAACAGTAAGCCAGCTATACCTGCAAAAAAAGGACAACAGGAACATTGCTGATAAAATGATTACTTACTTCTTTGAGCATGTACGCAACCAGTATTACATCAACACAAACACAATTGATGAAATGTTTTGCAGTACACTCAGTCGAAAAAGCAATATGCCTGCAGCAGAAGTAGAAGCATTAATGACATTGATAAATAAAATACAAAGGCAAGAGGCTGTTAGCGATGAACAGCTGCTGCTGCTCAATAATAAAATAGAAAACTTTTATAAACACAGTTAATAATGGAAGAAAACATTTTTGAACAGCGGATTGAATTAAATGGACTCTACAATAGTATGGAATCCATCCGCACAGAAGTAAATAAAGTAATTGTGGGCCAGCACCGCATGATAGAATTGATGCTGGCAGGCCTGCTTTGTGACGGGCATATTTTGATTGAAGGTGTACCCGGTGTTGCTAAAACACTCACTGCAAAGCTGATGGCAAAAATTATTGATGTTGATTTTTCAAGGATACAGTTTACACCTGACCTGATGCCAAGCGATGTTATTGGCACATCGGTGTACAATACAAAAGACGGTGAGTTTAAATTTAAGCCTGGCCCTGTTTTCAGCAACATTATCTTGATTGATGAAATAAACAGGGCGCCGGCGAAAACGCAGGCTGCTTTGTTTGAAGTAATGGAAGAAAGACAAATTACTGTGGATGGTGTTACCCATGAAATGCGTTTTCCATTTATCATCCTGGCTACACAAAACCCAATTGAGCAAGAGGGAACTTACCGCCTTCCGGAAGCCCAGCTTGATCGTTTTATTTTTAAAGTAGATGTTCGCTATCCAAGCCTGCAGGAAGAAATAAACATCCTTAATTCTCAACAGGGCCGAAGCCAGTTGCAATTGCTGGAGCAGGTGAATAAAGTATTATCTGCTAAAGAAATTTTTGAATATCGCAGCCTTGTACAGTCAATTATTGTAGAACCCAAACTAGTGGAGTTTATAGCAAGGATTGTAAACGAAACAAGAAATAACCCTGCATTATATCTCGGAGCTTCGCCAAGGGCGTCTTTGTCAATACTAAGAGCTGCCAAAGCAAGCGCTGCACTTAAAGGAAGGGATTTTGTAACGCCGGAGGATATAAAGGAAATGGCAAGCCCTGTGCTTCGGCATCGTATTATTTTAACACCTGAAAAAGAAATGGAAGGTATTACTCCAGATGAACTTATTGAGAATATTTTAAAATCGGTGGAAGTGCCAAGATGATAATTCCCCCACGCTTATTTTGAGGTATGTTAATTGTAATTTTAAAAATCAACATTCTTTTAAAAATCCGTTAGTGGTTTGCAGCATATGAAATTCTTTGCGAAATATATTGGTGATTTATTTATTCCTGTGCGGTTTTATCTTGTAACAGGGATATGTATTTTGCTGTTTGTAGTTTCATTTTATTATCCGCCATTGCTTGTTGTACCCAAAGTGATGTGGTACCTCATCATGGCACTTACGGCTATTGATTATACTTTCTTGTTTTTTATTGGTGGGAATCCAACTGCAAAAAGAATAATGGGCGAGCGATTTAGTAATGGTGATGATAATAAAATAGCATTACAGGTTACAAACAACAAACCTTTTGAAACTGCTATTGAAATGATTGATGAACTGCCGGTGCAGTTTCAAAAGCGTGATTGGCTGGTATCTAAACGCTTTAAGCCAAAGGAACAAAAGATTGTTAACTATACGGTACGGCCAGTGGAACGGGGAGAATATTATTTTGGTGATATACTCCTGTATGTAAAATCATTGCTTGGTTTATTGATGAGACGATACAGGATTGAAGCAACAACTATGGTACAGGTGTACCCATCTTTTATGCAATTGCGTAAATACGAACTGCTGTCGCAAACAACTATACAAAGTGAAACAGGCAACAAACGCATGCGGAAGATTGGTCATAGTATGGAATTTGAACAGATAAAAGAATACGTACGGGGCGATGATATTCGCACACTTAACTGGAAGGCAACTGCAAGAAAGGGTTCATTGATGGTGAATAACTATACCGATGAAAAAAGCCAGCAGGTGTATTGCATAATTGACAAAGGAAGGTTGATGAAAATGCCTTTTAATAACCTGGGCCTGCTTGATTACGCCATCAACAGTACATTAGTATTAAGCAGTGTGTGTCTGCAAAAACAAGACCGGGTGGGGGTGATAACCTTTGCAAATAAAATGGGCAATGTGCTTCCTGCTGACAGAAAACCTATACAAAAAGCCAACATACAACAACTGCTATATAACCAGGAGACTGCTTTTTTAGAAAGCGACTATGAAATGCTGTACCTGCAGCTACGCAGCCGTGTAAAGCAACGGAGCCTGCTTTTATTGTTTACTAACTTTGAATCATTATCAGGACTAAAGAGACAATTGCCATACCTGAGAAGTATTGCAAGGCATCATTTATTGATGGTGGTGTTTTTTGAAAATTCGGAGTTAACACAGTTGTCAAATAAACATGCCGCCAACCTGGAAGATGTTTATCTTAAAACAGTTGCAGAAAAATTTGCGTATGAAAAAAGATTAATAGTAAAAGAACTGATGAAACATGGCATCCTCTCTGTGCTTACACCTCCTGAAAAGTTAACCGTGAATGCTATTAATAAATATTTGGAACTGAAGGCAAGGCAGGCAACTTAAGTACTATCTTTCACTATTTATTTTTGCATACATAGCCAGGCTGATGTATTTCCCATTTTTAAATTCACATTCTGTCATGGTGCCTTCATAAGTAAAGCCCAGCTTCTTCATTATCTTTTTTGAGTTTTCATTTTCTGTTTCTACAACTGCTTCTATGCGGTGAAGTTTAAAAAAAGTAAAGCCATACTCACAAACAAATGGCAGTGCTTCTGCTATAATTCCTTTGCCCCAGAACTCAGGCAATAACCAATATCCAATTTCACCCTTTCGGTGCTGTATATTAATGTTGTTAAGTCCACAACCTCCGTAAAATATTTTGCCATCAGCAGAGCATATCGCCAACCACTGCCCGGTTTTATTTTTTTCAAGATCTGCAAAATACTTCATCTGCAATTTGGTTTCTTCCAGTGTGGCGTAGCTTACTCCGTAATATTTTATCACTTCTGGATGTGAGAGACCCGTAAAAACATTTTCAATGTCTTCATCTGAAAAACGGCGCAGTAGCAGCTTTTTTGTTTGTATTGGCAGTGAAATATCCGTCATGACTGTAAAATAGTTTTTTCCGGCAAGATTAGTAAGAAAACAGGTTATGGGTTTTGATACTGAAACCTTTATCTTTAAAAAAATTTAAAAAGATATGCCCCAGCAAAACTGGAAAATAAAATCCAATGACTTTATTTTTTCTGTTGATGAAAAACAAATTGATGAAGCAGGCATTGCACAAATATCCTCAACTGAGTTTAACTGCTTAAAAGATAACCGCTCTGTAAATATTATTATTGTTGAAGACGATTGCGATAACAAAAAACTAAGTGTTGAAATAGAAGGTGAAGTATTTGAAATTGAAATTAAAGATAGTCTTGATCAGATGCTGGACGAAATGGGTTTCAGCAAAGCATTATCCAAACAAATAAAAGAGGTGAAAGCGCCCATGCCCGGGTTGGTGCTGGACATAACTGTTAAAGAAGGGCAACAAGTAAATGGAGGAGATAAACTTTTAATACTTGGTGCTATGAAGATGGAGAACTCTATTACAATAGCTGCAGATGCGGTGATAAAAAAAATTGCAGTTTCTACAGGACAGGCAGTAGAGAAAGGACAAGTGCTTATTGAGCTGGAATAAACTACGATTGACCAATAACGAATAGCAATGAAAAAGATACTGGTAGCTAACAGGGGAGAAATTGCATTACGCATTATGCGTACAATAAAACGCATGGGCATAAAAACTGTGGCGGTATATTCAGAGCCCGACCGTATGAGTCCGCATGTATTGTTTGCCGACGAAGCAGTTTGTCTTGGCCCTGCACCTTCTTCTCAATCATACCTGGATGGTGATAAAATAATTTCATTTTGCAAACAACTCAATGTTGATGGCATTCATCCCGGTTATGGATTTTTAAGTGAGAATGCAGCGTTTGCAAAAAATGTAAAAGATGCTGGTATCACATTTATAGGCCCTTCTCCGGAAGCAATGGAAGTAATGGGAAGCAAACTTGCAGCAAAAGAATGTGTGAGGAAGTATAACATACCAATGGTGCCGGGTATTGATAAAGCAATAGAAGATGCAGCGTTGGCAAAAAAAATTGCAAAAGAAGTTGGTTATCCGGTTTTGATAAAAGCATCAGCAGGCGGTGGCGGCAAAGGAATGAGAGTAGTTGAGAAGGAAAGCGATTTGGAAGAGCAAATGGAAAGGGCAATAAGCGAAGCAAAAGCAGCTTTTGGAGATGGTTCTGTGTTTATTGAGAAATATGTCTCATCTCCACGTCACATAGAGATACAGGTACTGGCTGATAATTATGGCAATACGGTTCATTTATTTGAAAGGGAATGCAGCATACAGCGCCGCCATCAAAAAGTAGTAGAAGAATCTCCTTCGTTTATACTGACACCGGAATTAAGAAAGCAGATGGGTGAAGCAGCTGTGATGGTAGCCAAGTCATGCAATTACACCAGCACCGGCACGGTAGAATTTTTAGTGGATGATAAACTCAATTTTTATTTTTTAGAGATGAATACAAGGCTGCAGGTAGAGCATCCGGTTACAGAAATGATAACAAGAATTGACTTGGTGGAGGAACAAATAAAAATTGCAAGAGGGGAAAGGCTTTCTTTTTCCCAGGATGATTTAACTATCAAAGGACATTCAGTTGAACTGAGGGTGTATGCAGAAGACCCGATGAATAATTTCCTTCCTTCTGTTGGCACATTAACAAAATATGTAAAACCTGTTGGTGAAAATATAAGAGTGGATGATGGTTACGAAGAAGGGATGGACATTCCCATTTACTACGACCCGATGATTGCAAAGCTGGTTACGCATGGAAAAGACAGGACGGATGCCATACAAAAAATGATTGCTGCCATTAAAGAATATAAAATTGAAGGTGTATCCACCACTTTGCCCTTTGGCACATTTGTACTGGAGCATGATGCGTTTGTATCTGGAAAATTTGATACGAATTTTGTTGCGACACATTACACGCCAGAAAAAATAAAGGAAAAACAAAAGGCTAATGCTGAAGTAGCGGCAATGGTGGCATTGAAATATTATTTGGGAAAGCAAAAAGTATTAAAAGCTGTAGAGAATAAATCTACAAGCTGGAAGAGGAGATTGGCGAAGTAAACTCCCCGGTCGGTACCTCAGGTCAGCCGGTTTAAGTAATAGTCAATAGAGTTTTTCAAAAAAAAGGAAAAGTAAATGATTAAAGCAAATCAAATTCTAAATCCATTTTTTTTGGTTTGTTTATTTGCGTTATTATTCAATGATTTTTATTTAAAGCAGGCTTTTTCAAACCAACTAACAGGCAAGCTGTCAGACTTTACAGGACTTATTATTTTTCCTGTTTTCATAGCTTGTGTTATTCCTGCTTCAAAAAAAATGATTTCCATTATAACCGGAATTTTGTTTATCATTTGGAAAACACCTTTGGTTTCACCAATTATTGATATGGCTAACCAGGTTTTACCTTTAAAAATTCAACGGGTAATAGATTATTCAGATTATTGGGCACTACTTGTTTTGCCAATTGCACATACAATCATAAACCAACAACCAAAACTATTTGTTAATCGCAATAGCCTCTTGAGATTGAGCAAGATTGGAATTGCAATGGTTTCTTTGTTTGCAG
>CAZBTD010000073.1:0-17982 GCA_964494815.1 uncultured Ferruginibacter sp.
TCATTGCCTTTCATGTAAAGGCAGGTGGTATTCCCGAAAGCCCACTACATGCAAACAGGTTTCCTGCAGGTGCAGTGGATAATTACCTTGCCCAGGAATGGGATATACCTACTAATATAAGTGTGGGTGCTTTCAGAGCACCGGCATCAAATTTTATCGCCGGAGCTGAGCAATCGTTTTTAGATGAACTGGCAGAAGCAATGGGCAAAGATCCCATTCAAATGCGGTTGGATCTTTTTGAAAAAGCAAAGAGCAAACCTGTTGGTAAGGATAATGATTATGAAATTGATCGCTATGCCGGTGTATTAAAGCTGGTAAGAGAAAAATCAGGTTGGGATAAGCCAGTGCAGGGAGTTTCAAAAGGTGTGGCAGCTTATTTCTGCCATCGCAGTTATGTGGCTCATGTTTTTGATATAGTGATGAAGGATAATAAACCGGTAATTGAAAAAGTAACCACTGCGGTTGATTGTGGTATTGTTGTGAATCCCGATGCCGCCACCAACTTATCAGAAGGAGCCGTAACAGATGCCGTGGGGCACGCCATGTACAGTGCCATTACATTTACAAACGGGGTGCCCGATCAAAGTAATTTTCACCAGTACAGGTTAATACGTAATTCAGAAGCACCAAAAAAAATAGAAACATATTTTGTAAAAAGCGAAGTAGAGCCAACAGGTATGGGAGAACCATCTGGCCCGCCTGCTATTGGTGCATTGGCAAATGCGTTGTACAAAGCCACAGGCAAACGTTTTTACGAGCAACCTTTTTTTGCTTAATCCGCCATTTAAAATTTCTACATTTCTCTTTTAAATAAACCGGCCCCAACGAAAGTTGGGGCCGGTTGCAATTGCATACAATTGTAATTATTAATTTTTCTTTGGGGATTCAGTAATACCGTCTCTGTTGTTGAGTGCCACATTGTTTTGATAAATCATATTATTCATCACTTTCACTGTTTCATCCACATAAATATCTGTTTTAATCCTGTTGATGAATTGCTTGTTTTTATCTGCCTTGTCTTTATCCGATGCAAGTTTTGCTGCATCCGCATCAGTAGGTTTCACTTTCAGTTCGCCCTTTAGTTTATCGAGGCTGTCAAGTGATTTATACATGGCTTTCATTTCTTTTTGTTCAGCCTGGTATTTAGCAAGGTTAAGAGGAAAAGCTTTGTCATTCTCTTTATTAATCCATTCTGTTTTGGCACGCAACTCAGAAAATGTTTTGCTTGATTTTACCTGCTCATTTGCAGTGGCTATTACTGCATCTGTACTGAATGAAGATGTCCATGGCTGGTAATCCGCTTTCCTTATTTCATCCCATGTAAGAGAAGTGTTATTGTCTTTCTCTCTTGTTTTTGATAACTCATATCTATCAGGTATCACCACATCAGGCACTACACCTTTTAATTGTGTGGCACCACCATTCACCCTGTAAAATTTTTGTATAGTTAATTTAATAGTACCCAAATCTTCCTGCTCTTTATTACCAAAACTAAAAGGCGATTCAGAAGGTGTAAGCGGAATAGTACGCTGCACTGTTCCTTTACCATAAGTAGAACTGCTGCCTATTACAATACCACGTTTATAATCCTGTATAGCCGCTGCAAAAATCTCCGATGCAGAAGCGCTGTATTCATTTACCAATACCGTTAACGGGCCTGTGTATAACACTCCTTTATCACGGTCTTTTAATTGCATAGGCTGCTCCTGTTCCCTTGCTTTTACCTGCACCACCGGGCCTTCTTCAATAAACAAGCCTACCATCTTTACCACTTCGGGTAATGAGCCGCCACCGTTGCCTCTTAAATCCATCACAATGCCTTCTACATTTTCTGCTTTTAATTTTTCAATTTCCTTTGCCACATCATCGCTGCAGCGTGGGCCATTGGGATCATTAAAATCCATGTAAAACTCCGGCAGGTATATATAGCCTATTTTATGTTCGCCATTGATAACAGCGCTCCTGGCAAATGTGTCGTCCAGTTTTATTTCATCTCTTTTTAATACCACCACCTTTACACTGCCATCTGGCTTACGCACAGTAAGCCTTACCTCCGTGCCGGCTTGTGCCCCACGAATTAATTTTACTGCATCACTCACTGCATAGCCTGTTACATCCACAGGCTCGGCAGTACCCTGCCCTATTTTCATTATTTCATCATTCACTCCCAGGTCGCCGCTTTTCCATGCCGGGCCTCCGGTTACCAGGCTGGCTACTTTTATTTTACTCTCTTCTTCTTTTAATTGGGCGCCGATACCAAAAAATTTCCCACTCATCATTTCATTAAATCCACGGCTGTCAACCGGTGCAAAATAATTGGTGTGTGGATCCATTTCACCCGTAATTGCATTTACAAATGAGCTAAATAATTCTTCCGTTGTATTATGATTTTTCAACGTAGTAAAGTAGCGGTCAATTTGTTTTCTCACCTGGTCACGGGCTTCTCTTTCCAATGTACTGTCTGCCTTATATACAAACTTGCGGATGGCATCGGCCGTAGCACTGTCTGTTTCAGCTGTTATTTTCCTGTTTTTATTTTTCTCCCTGTCTTCCAGCATATCACTGTAGCGAACCAGCACTAAATACTTCAGGCGCTTTTGCCAGGCCTCCTTTCTTTCTTTATTTGTTTTTGTATAAGGCTTTTTATCGCTTTCAAGTTGTATGGTTTCGTCTTTTGCAAAATCGAATGGCTTGCTAAGTATCTCAGTATAAAATTGTGATGCCTCATTCAGCCTTCTTGAGTAAGATTCGCTGATAAAATAAAACGACTCCAGCCTTGCACCGTGTATTTCATCATCTATCTTATTGGCATATTTTTGAAAGCTGTCAATATCTGCTTGCAGAAAAATAGTTTTGTCATCGTCAAGCTCTTTTACAAATGAATTAAGCGCCTGTTTTGAGAAAGCATCATCAATTTTACGGGGACTATAGTGCCCTTCTTCGAGTATAAGGCCAATATTTCTCAGTATTTTTTCGTACCGGGATTTCGGATTATCGTTTTTGCCGTTTCTTGAAAAAGCAAAGAAGAAACTTGCGATTGTAAGCACCAGCAAAACCGGGAGAAACTTTTTATTCATAATTATCTGCTTTAAATGTAGCATGAGGTAAAATTAACGGAAAAAGCTGTGTGTTTATTTCAATTTGAGCGACTGTGGGGAATAATGTTTTCTTAAAATGTGGAGAGTGGTTGTATAGCCATGCCGGGTGGCTATAAATAATTAATTCCGCTCCGGGTCTCCCCTGTAAACGTAGCCACACTAACCAGCAAAGATTTCCCAGGCGGGTTTCCTGTGCAGTGGTAATTGTGTGCAAGCGAACCCGCCGCCTGCTCAGCAGGGGTATCAATCAAAAAAACATCGCATACCAGTACGGTGTTACAGGCAGTGTCAAGCGGATGAAAAATTAAAAAGGTTCTTCATACGAAGAACCTTTTTGGGTAACTGAAGGGGCTCGAACCCTCGACCCTCAGAATCACAATCTGATGCTCTAACCAACTGAGCTACAGCTACCGTTTTTTAGCAGGTGGCAAAAGTAGTAAAAAACATTGCTGGTGCAAAACAATTTTGAATAAAAAATCTATAGGCTTTCAATAGATTACATTTGCATCCCAAAGAAATATTACATGAACTGGACAAGCGTTATCATCACCATAATACTAAGCACATTTACTGGCTGGATTACTACATGGGTTGCTATAAAAATGCTCTTTCATCCCAGGAGGCCGGTAAAGTTTTTAGGCTTTACACTACAAGGCATTTTTCCCAAAAACCAACGCATGATTGCAGAAAAACTTGGACAGGTGGTAGGGAAAGAATTACTCTCTTTTGAAGAAATAGAACAAAAAGTAACCAACCCAGAGAACCTCCAAAAATTAAAACCTGAAATTGAAGCCCATGTTGACAGCTTTTTAAACAATAAGATAAAAGAAGTGTTTCCCATGCTGTCGATGTTTATTGGCGAAAAAACAATCAGCCAGTTAAAAGCGGCTTTTTTGCTGGAACTGGAAAACCTGTTTCCTGTGTTAATGAAAGGCTATATGGCCAAGCTGCAGCACGACCTTGACCTGGAAAAGATTGTAACAGAAAAAGTGGCTGGTTTTTCTTCAGAAAAATTAGAAGACATACTGCACCAGATTACAAAAAAAGAATTCCAGTTTCTTGAAGTGATTGGTGCTGTGTTTGGTTTTTTAATCGGTTTTATACAGGTAGCCGCTGCATTTTTATTACACTAATACCTGCCGTTCATCCATTAATAAACCCTGTAGTTAAACTTATTAAATGAAATTTGCTCCTTGCATAGCAATTAAAAAAATCATGATGAAAAAAATACCCTTTGGATTAATTATCCTTCTGTTTTTATCAGCTATAAATGTACATGCCCAGTTTCCTGGTGGCGGTGGCAATCGTGGCGGCGGGCAAAATATGAACATGGGCCATTTCTATGGAAAGATAATAGACGGCAGCACCAATAAACCAATTGAAGCAGCTTCGGTACAGCTCACACAAAACAAACTCGACTCTGCCACCAAAACAAGAAAGGATATTATTGTGGCTGGTATGCTTACTGATAAAAAAGGTGAGTTTAGCTTAGAAGGTTTACCTGTGATGGCAACTTTTAAACTAAAGATAACCGCCATTGGGTATAAAAACATTGAACAAAAAGTAGCTTTTGACCTTAACAACGGCGGTGCCAGGAACGGCGATATCAGCAATATGATTGCTGCCATTGATAAAGACCTTGGCAATATTAAATTGGCAGTGGATGCACAGCAACTGCAGGAGGTAACCATCACCAGTACCAAGCCGCTGCTTACTATGGCTATTGACCGTAAGATTTTTAATGTAGAAAAAAACATTAACAGCGCAGGCGGCACGGCGGTGGATGTAATGAAAAATGTGCCCGGGCTTAATGTAGATATTGATGGAAACGTAACCATGCGGAATGCATCGCCGCAAATATTTGTTGATGGAAGGCCTACTACAATGACATTGGAGCAAATACCTGCCGATGCTATTGCAACAATAGAAATCATCACCAACCCTTCGGCAAAGTTTGATGCCTCTGGCGGAGGCGCCGGTATTTTAAACGTGGTACTTAAGAAAAACAGGAAGACAGGCTATAATGGCAACATTCGATCTGGTATCGACAGCCGTGGGAGGCCACAATTTGGTGCTGATATTAATATACGGCAACAGAAAATAAATTTATTTGCCAGCACTAATATCAATTTTCGTAAAACGATAACCACAGCAAAAACAGAGCGTACCGATTTTTTAAGCAATGGCAATGCACACCTACTGCAAAACAACGGGCCTGTTGGCAAAGGTATTTTTGGTTTTGGCCGTGCAGGCTTCGATTATTTTATTGATAACAGGAACACCATTACCCTCTCGGGCAATATGAGCCGTGGGCAATTTAAGAATGCTGACTATATCAATATTGAGAGGGATACTGTTTACAAAAACATTAATAACCTCGACAGTATTATTGCCGACTATGGCAACCGCAGCAGCAACAGCACCAACAAATTCCGAAACTATGGCGCCTCACTTGCGTACAAGCATAATTTTGCAGGTACCAACCATTCCATCAGCGCTGATTTAAACTATAACCGCAGCAAAAACGAAAACGTAAATGATATCGGCACACAATACTTTTATACTGACAACAGTATAAAAACACCATTAATATTTCAGCGCTCCGAAGGTGGCGGCAATTCCAAATTTGTTACATCACAAATTGATTATGACAATGCCATTACTGATAAAATGAAAATTGAAGCTGGTGCAAGAATAGCAATAAGAAACTTTTACAGTTTCAATTACAATTATATAAAACCACCACAATTAACTGATTACACCGCCATTCCTGAACTTGATAATGAATACAAATTTACTGACAGGGTACTGGCAGGGTATGTAACATTTGCACAGCAAATAAAAAAATTCAATTACCAGCTTGGTTTAAGAATTGAAAGTTCAAAATACGAAGGCAACCTTATCACAAAAAACCAGGGGTTTGCCAATGAGTTTCCTTTCAGCCTTTTCCCAAGCGCATTTGCTACTTACAAGCTGAATGACAAACAGGATTTACAATTGAATTATTCCAGGAAAATAAACCGCCCTAACTTCTTCCAGCTTATCCCTTTTATTGATTACACCGATTCTTTAAACCTGAGTAAAGGCAATCCCGGGCTGGTGCCAGAGTTTACCAACCTGCTCGAATTATCGTATCAAAACCAGTTGGCCACAGGGCATAGTTTATTGTTTACAACTTATTTTAAAAACACAGATAATATTATTGCCCGTTACCAGTACAGGGATAAAAACCCAACTCCCAATGGCAAACCAGACTCTGTTATATTCACCACTTTTGCCAATGCCAGCAAAACTTATACAATCGGGTTTGAACTTACCAGTAAAAATAAAATTGCAAGCTGGTGGGATGTTACCACCAACTTCAACCTGTTTAATGCCACACTTAAAGCAGGCAACCTGCCCGGTGGTATTGATGACAGCCAGGTTAGCTGGTTTGCCAAAATGAATAACAACTTTAAGCTGCCAAAAAATTTCTCTATACAGTTAAGTGGCGATTACCAGGCTAAAACTCTTGTATCGCAAAGCAACAGTGGCAACTTTGGTGGCGGTGGTGGCCGTGGCGGTGGTGGCGGAATGTTTGGTGGCGGTGGCAACACTCCTTCTGCACAAGGTTTTATACGGCCTTTGTATGGTGTGGATATTGCCATTAAAAAAGAATTTTTGAAAAACAATGCAGCCTCACTTACACTGCAAATGAGCGATGTGTTCCGTACCAAGCTTAACAGTGTATATTCCCAGTCAATATACTTTGAGCAAAATGCTGAGCGCCGCCGTGACCCACAGGTGCTGCGGTTAACATTTAACTGGCGTTTTGGTAAAACGGATGTATCACTCTTTAAAAGAAAAAACAACCGGGTAGATGCTGAAGGTATGCAGGGCATGGGCGCAGGAAACTAATACTACATTTTTGTAAAACGAGATAGAAAAGCGGCAATAAATACTGCCGCTTTTTTTTATGCAGTTACTATACTTTTCCTGCCCTTTCCACAATCTGAAGCGCCTCTTTTTTACTCAACATATTTCAGTTAATTTGCCGCCTTATTTATAAACGCCTTACATGAAAAATTTGAGCTTTAAAAACATGTTACCGCACATTATTGCTATTGCGGTTTTTTTAATCGTTACCGTTATTTTTTGCAAGCCCGCCTTCGAAAGTGGCGTGGTGCTGCAGCAAAGCGATGTAACGGCGGTGGAAAGTATGCGGCACCAAAGCGATGTGTATAAGCAACAGCATGGTACTTATCCTTTGTGGGTTTCAAGCATGTTTAGTGGCATGCCGGCTTATAATATTGCATTTGAAGGTTCCCTGTCACCCTTTCTTTATCTTGATAAAGCTATGCAGCTATGGTTGCCCAAGCCACTCAATTTTTTCTTTTTGTGCAGCATTTGCTTTTATATCTTTTGCATGTGCGTACGCATAAAGCCCTATCTCGCCATATTTGCCAGCCTTGCATTTGCATACGCTACTTACAATCCCATATTAGTGGTAGCCGGGCATGATACCAAGCTGCTGGCCATGGCTTATGCACCGGCGCTTATTGGCTCTATACTTCTCATTTTTGAAAAACAATACCTCAAAGGATTTATACTTTCTGCTTTGTTCGCCACTTTGCATATGCAGCAAAACCACCAGCAAATAAGCTATTATGTTTTTATCATCATCGGTATAATGGCTTTGTTTTATTTAGTAAGATGGATAAAAGAAAAAGATTTTGCACACATTGGTAAAGCTGGCGCCATAGCAATAACCGCTGCAGCATTTGGTGTAATGATAAATTCCCTTCTTATTTTTCCTGTGCTTGATTATGCAAAAGACAGTAAGCGTGGCGGCCAACTGATAATGGATAAAAAAACAGATGATACAAAAACATCTGCCAATGCAAAAACAACCGGGCTTTCTATTGACTATGCTTTTCAGTGGAGCAATACAAAATCAGAGGGATTGAATATTATGTTTCCCGGCGTAAATGGATATGGCGCTTATGTAACTCAGCGTGACAATGAGTATCATGTATATCCAAAGCTGGGCGATAACTCAGCCGTATCAAATTACCTTGTTGAAAAACTGAATGTGCCCGAAGGACAGGCAGAAGGTGTGGCGATGAATTTATCAACCCGTTTGTATTGGGGCGATAAACCCGGCACTACCGGCCCGGCATATCTTGGCGCTGTTATCTGCTGCCTGTTTGTACTGGGCATGTTTTTCGCCGACAGTAAACATAAATGGTGGATACTAACTGCAAGCCTTGCCGGCATTATCCTTGCCATGGGCAAAAGCCTTCCATCAGTAAACAATTTTCTTTTTTACAACCTGCCCTTATACAACAAATTCCGTACACCAGAAATGGCGATGGTGATACCGCAGTTCTTATTTCCGATGCTGGGTGTGTTGGGTGTGCAAAGAATAATTGATGGTAATTATACCGATGGACCAAAGAAATTCAAAATGGCTGCTGTTGCTATGGGTGCGGTATTTGCACTGGCGGCAGTTTTATATATAAGTTTTGACTACAGCAAAGAAAACAAAGAGCGTACAAAAGAAATGAATGCTGTGTTTGCAAAACAAGACAGCAGCACCAATGAAAAACTGCAGGTTATTAATGAAAAATACCAGCCGCTTACCGATAACCAGGTGTATGAAGATTTCTTGTATCAAACAAAAGGCGATACAAAAGTTGCCAGGGATTTACTTTCTGCATTGCGTAAAGACAGGCAGGCATTGTTGATGTCAGATATTATGAAAGCACTTGCATTTTCATTAATTACACTCGGCTTTATCGGCTTATTTATCCATAAAAAAATAAACAGCACAGTATTGATGGTGGCATTGCCATTACTTGTGCTGGTTGACGAATTGCCAATAGGTTTTAAATACCTGAATGAAAAAAGTTTTGAGTCAGAAGATAAATATGCTGCTAAAGAATTTTCTGAAAGCCCTGCTGATAAAATCATCCTGCAGGATAAAGATCCTAACTACCGTGTATTTGACATGAGCGGCGGCGATCCATTCCAGGATTCAAAACCCTCCTACTTTCATAAATCAATTGGCGGCTATCATCCTGCCAAGATTGGTATTTATGATGATCTTGCCACTTACCAGTTAAATGGTAAGTTGAATGTGCAGGTGCTTAATATGCTCAATACAAAATATATTGTACAACGTTCGCAGGATGGAAAAGGCACCACTCCTTATCCTAATCCCGGCGCATTGGGCAATTGCTGGTTTGTAAAGGCAGTAAAGTTTGTAAATGGCCCTGTGGAAGAAATGAAAGCGTTGGATGAATTTTCGCCAAGAGATACCGCCATTGTAGATAACAGTTTTAAAAATATTGTTACCGGTATTGTAACGCCAGACAGCAGCGCCAGCATCAAACAAACAAGTTTTGATAACATGGCTATTAAGTATGAAAGCAACAGCAACACTACCAATCTTGCCGTTTTCAGCGAAATATATTATCGTGACTGGAAGGCTTATATTGATGGCAAGGAAACACCAATAGCTAAAGCTAACTATGTATTAAGAGCACTGGTAGTACCTGCAGGCAAGCACACAATTGAATTTAAGTTTGAACCCAAGGTGTTCAATACCTGTTTTACAATTTCTAAATATGCCAGTTGGTCGCTGTTTATTTTACTAATAGCGTCTGTTTTTTATTTATTGAGAACCAAACCTGGCAATAAAGAAGGAAACTGATAAGAGTGGCAGCAACAGGCAACTATAGTTTTATTAAAGGCAATGATGCCTTGGCAAACGATATTAATGCGAAAGCCAATTTGCTGTACAGTCAATTGCGTGCCATTGATACCAGCCAGCTAGACACAGCCAATGAATACAAAGATTATTTTATTCGGCACCATCTTGGCAGCCGTTTATTTTTTTCGTTGCAAAGCAGTGCTCATATCATTTACAAGTCAGTAAAAATTTCGGGCAAGTCGGTGCAGGAAATCACCTTTCTTGATTATGGCGCAGGCCTTGGCACTTTGTTTATGCTGGCAGGCATGATGAATTTTAAGAAGGTGGTTTATAATGATTACTTGCCCGAATGGCACCAGCCGGCAAAAGCATTGTGCAATGCTTTACAAATAAAAATTGATGCCTATGTTGCTGGTGATGTTGAAAATGTAACAGCAGATGCAGCTGCAAATAATATTCAGTATGATATTGCAGCATCCCGTAATGTAATTGAGCACATTTACAATCTTGACGTTTTTTACAGCCTGTTGCAACAGCACAATCAAAAAATAGTTATTTACTCAAGCACCACAGCTAATTATCACAATCCTGCCATGAGGCTTTATCACATTTACATTCATAAGAAAGCAGAGCGTACCATATATAAGCCGCAAAGAATAAATGAAATAAAAAAGTTGCAGCCATCATTACCGGAAGAGCAAATAAAAATGCTTGCAGCAATAACAAGGGGTAAAGCAAAACAGGATTTTATTGATGCAATAAAAAATTTTAATCCACAAACAATTCCTGCGGTTAACAAAACCCTGCGTACAAACACTTGCGATTGTGTAAACGGGATATGGATAGAACACCTGCTTACAAAACAGGAACATGCAGCATTGGCAAATAATGCAGGTTTTCAATTTAAATACAGCGCTGGCTTTTGGGATACACATTATAAAAACAGCGTCTTCAACCTGCTGGCATATTTATTTAATAAAATCATTACCCTGCTGGGTGAAAAACGGGCTGTTGTATTATCGCCATTCGTTGATATTATTGCATACTAATAATGGACATTTCAATCATTATAATAAACTATAAATCTGCAAGCCTTGTACTTGAATGTATAGAAAGTGTGTACCAGCATACAAAAGAACACAGTTTCGAAATTATTTTGGTTGATAACAATTCCGGAGATAACTGCCAGCAATTGGTACAAGATAAATACCCGGCTACCATATGGGTGCAAATGGGATACAATGCTGGTTTTGGCCGTGCTAATAACGAAGGATTTAAAATTGCTAAGGGTAATTTCATTCTTTTGCTTAATGCAGACACCGTGATACAGGATGGTGCAATTGATAAATGTGCCAACCTGCTGAAAAAACATCCGGAAGCATCAGGCGGTGGTGTGCAATTGCTTAATCCCGATGGAAGCAACCAGATATCTGGCGCCTACGATGTAAAAGGCGGCCTCAATGCACTGCTGCCGCTTCCCTACACTGGCAACCTTGTGCGTTGGCTGGGCCATCTTTCCAAATCATCTGCACCCAGCATTACACATTTTGAAGATGCTACAGCTATTGACTGGATTGTGGGTGCTTTTATTATGGTAAAAAAAGAAGCACTTGAAAAAAGCGGTTATTTCAACCCTGATTTTTTTATGTATTCAGAAGAGATTGAATGGTGCTGGCGATTGAGGAAGAATGGCAAACTGCTTTTATTTTCTGAACCTAAAGTTGTACACCTGCTTGGTGGCACAAGCAACGATTATTATCAAACTACGGAAAACCAAAACGGGAGAAATGTGTGGAACAAAAAAGGCAGGCAAATTATTATTTCAGCGATGTTGAGAATAAGAAAGCAACTGGGACTTTTCTGGTTATTTGTAAATGCAGGCGCTTATATTTTTAATACGCTTGTATTTTTTGTTTGCCTGTTGCTTGAAAAACTGTTTCGGTTTGGCAAAGCCCAATATACCTGGAAAGATTTTGGCGGCTATGTAATAAATATGGCAACACTCATCCGCTACTTACCTAGAATGGTATTGAACAAACCGTATTTTTATAAAGTATTTTAAAAAAGCTTTCAGCACAGAATAAAAATTTTAAAAATGGCGACATGCAATATTTGTGGCAGCGAAACAAAACAGATGGAAGTGCAGGAGCAAATGCTTGGCCTGAAAGAAAAATTTGTGTACAACCAATGTATCAATTGCGGCCATACACATATCAATGCCATACCTGCAGATATGGCAAAGTATTACAACAGTAAAGAATATTATAGCTTCAGCAATAAAAATAGTTTTACCAAAGAAAGCTTTAACAGCCCTGGGGCAAAAAGCAAGCTAAAAAAAATGATGCTGTCGCTGGGTTTTAAAAATAGTTTTTTGTATTCCGCCGCACTCAAAGCATTTCTTTCAATTAAGCAGTTGAAAAAAGAAATAAAAGTGCTTGACTATGGATGTGGTGCAGGCCAGTTTGTAAAAGAACTTATTGATGTAGGTTTTGTAAATGCAAGAGGCTACGATCTTTTTCTTCCTGAAAATATTTCCATCGATAACGAACTATATCTTTCAAGCAACTTATCTCTTTTTAAAAACAACTCATGGGATGTTGTTACGCTTAATCATGTATTTGAACATGTGTATAGCCCCATACAAACTTTAAAGGAAATTCATGAAATAATGCCAGTGGGTGGAAGGCTTTTACTTCGGTTCCCGGTTATTGATTCTTATTCATTTGAAAAGTATAAAGAAAACTGGGTTCAGTTTGATGCACCGAGGCATATCAATTTATTTACAAGAAAGAGCATACGGATGGCAGTAGAACAAGCTGGCGGCTACAAGATTGAAAATATTTACGACGACTCATTCCACTTTCAGTTTACTGGCAGCGAATTGTACCTGAAAAAATTATCATTAAAACCTGTTGACAATAGTTTTACCAAAAGGCTTTTTTCACCAGACGCATACAGGTATCATTTTTTGGCAAAAAAACTAAACAGGCAAAACAAAGGCGACCAGATAGTAGTAATACTTGAAAAAGTATAATTGGCAAAACACCCTAAGCTTATCTCATGGAGTTATCAATCGTAATAATCAATTATAATACTTTTCAGCTCACCTGCAATTGTATCGCCTCTTTGCAAGAGAAGCTGCTGAATGTAGAGTACGAAATTATTTTGGTTGATAATGCTTCTGCAGAGTGCAACGCAGATTTGTTTAAGGAAAAATTCCCTCTCATTAATTTAATAAAAAGCAAAAGCAACACCGGCTTTACAGGTGGTAACAACCTGGGTGTGGAAGCAGCAAAAGGCGAGTATTTATTATTACTAAACAGCGATACTGAACTCATCAACAATGCTCCAAAAATTTGTCTTGATTATATAAAAGCACATAAAGAAGTGGGCATGGTAAGCTGCCAGTTGCAATATCCAGATGGCAGGATACAACATACCTGCCGCCGCTTCCGCACTATCAGTTGGGAATTGCTGGAAGTTTTGCCGTTTTACAAACTGCTGCCAAAGCATAAAAGGGAAATGTTGATGCTGCACCACTATTTCGACCACCAAAGCTTTGCTGATGTAGATTGGGTATGGGGTGCCTATATGTTATTTCCCCGTTCCATCATTCAGCAGTTGCCAAAGAAAAAACTGTCTGATGATTTTTTTATGTATTGCGAAGACACATTATGGTGCTGGGATTTTAAACAGCTTGGATATAAAATTCATTTTTTACCACAGGCAAAAGTGATGCATGTACACAAGGGCAGCGTAAGCAAAGACAAATGGATTAAAATAAGAACCACTTCTATAAAGAACCATGCAGCCTTTATGAAAAAATTCTATCCTGATTTTCGCTGGTATATTTTCGCTGCTATTTATTACACAAAGCAGTACGGCGCCTTGTGGGCAGGAAAATTATTTAGATAAAGTACTTCCCCTGGTTATAATTTATAAGTAATAACAAGCTTAGGACGTTTGCCAGCAACAGGTGAATCGCCAGAATGGAAATTCATGTTTCTGTATTCCTGTTCTGTTTGCATTTGCAATAAAAAACCATAATTGCCCGTATTAACCATTTGCTGCACCAATGCTGTTACATTCAGGTCAATAGCATCATAATCCCAACGGCTGGTAGAAGCAGGTATTATCACCTGGTCAACCGATGTGCTTGAAGGTTGTGTATTCCATGTAACGGTAGATTCATCCCAGGCGCCAAGCAATCTCTTTACTAAAATTTCATTTGAACCAAATGCATTATAAGGTGATCCTGGATAATTAGAATTCCCTTGTGGAGCTATAGGCGATGAACTTACCCCATAAAAAGAAAGCTTTGCTGAAACTATTGTAGCACCTGCAGGTATGGAGTCAACACCTGCAAATTTTAATACATAGCGTATATAACCTGTGCTACACCCAATACCGCTATAGGTCCAAACCGAAACAAGTGTTTCAGCATAATCAGGGCCAGCAACATTTCCATTACCACAACCAGGTTTGTAATCCAGTACCGCATCAAAACCTTCGGGGCCAGGTTGAAATGTTTTTGTTTTTATACAATCACCCCATTGAGGCTTTCCGTCGCACCAGGTAAGTTTGTCCCCTTCATTACCAGCTGGTATCATCACCCACTTTGTTCCATTCCAAAATTGCATATCGCCATAATTCTCTCCTTTGTTCACCATGGGCTGCCAGGCAGAACCGGTCCAGTAATAATAACCGGGAATTACATTATAAGGTGCCGTACCGCCTGTAGCAGTATTACATACCATTAAAAAAGTGGCCGGGTTATTTACTGGTGCTGCAACATTTGTAGCAGTTAATGCCACCCGTGCAGGCAGAAAGCCTCTATTGTCACTTACTAATTCCAGCATTGCTGATGAATCAGGCGTATTTGTTCCAATGCCTATCTGGCTAAATACATGAGAAGACAGGATAAAAAAAAACAGGAAAAGAGTTAAGAGTTTTTTCATAAACATTTTTTGGAAGCCAAATGTAAGGCAAGCCGGCGAATATTTAGTGTTGAAATACAACTTTATCATTCATACATAACAGTAAGTATTGTTTTTGAACACTTAGTTTCTACATTATAAAATAAAACTCCATTAACGGGAAAAAAAGAAGAACAGGCTGTTTGTAAGTTATTCATTTTAAAGCACTTATTTATTGGCACATTTTAGGAAACATATGTATCACAAGCGGTGATGCGATAAGAAAGAGAGGAATAACAACTACAAATTGAAATTATTATATAGGGTTTCTTCAGTGTAAAATGCAAGTTTAAAAAATGCCTTTTAGTTTGGCCTGGATCTCCAAATTAAAAGGCTTTCTTGTTTTATGTACCTGCCCGGAACCGAAGTAGAAAAGCCAGCAATATTTAATTTGGTATAATATTTAAAGGCAAAATTATTTCCCACCGGTTAACTGCACCGGGATTAAGCAAATCATCGTCAAGCAAACGGCTGTAGCGTACACCAAAGTTTACCGGCAAAGCATTCCAGAATTTCGTATCAAAATAAACTTCAGCTCCTGTACTCCTTGATTTTATCTCTCTGAAACTGCCATTCCTGAATTTTGTATATGCACTTCCATAATCATAAAAAGCATTCATTCGGATACGCTGAAAGAAAACAATATTGCCAAAACCCCAGTCAGGATAGCAAACAGGGAAATGATAATTCACACCCAATTTATACATACGGCGCTGGTTCAAATCCTGGTAGCCACGGGCAGTAGAAAATGTTTTACTAAAATAATCAGGCAGCGTATCCCTGTGTTGATATGCAGCATCAATAACTAAACTATGATTGCTGAATAAACCAGGAAACGTAAGTGCAGCATCGGCAACTAATTTATTATTATCATTAAATGTAAATGCATTCCTGTAGGTAACAGCTAATGATTGTGCCCATTGCGGATTAATAAACTGCTTCGCCATTCTTGAACGATTACTGAAAACAATGTAAGAACTCATGTAATTAAAAGGTTCTGTTTTCACTTCCTTTCTTTCCAGCCTGTCGGGCAAAAACTCAGTATTAAAGCTACCTCCAAATGAAAAGTATTTAAAAGTGCGGCCACCTATAAAATTGAATGGCGCATAAAAGCCAACATTGAATTTTGTGGAACTGTAATTATAAACATTACCGGCAGTATCATATACTTTCCTGCTGTAAAACTGCTCAACGCCACCTCTTACAAAAGGGAAAATGCCGCTGTACACAACATTAAAACCTGCCGCATGGCTTTGTTCATTGCGATTGTATGTATAATTAATTTCGCTGTGAAAATTGCTAAGGATATTATCACTGTAAAAAGTATAACCATACTCCGGATCGTCTGCAAAGGGCCGGGCACTGTGAAAATTAAAAAGCTGGAAAGATTTGTGATATCTTGTTATCTCACTTTTTTTAGTATCGGCATTGTCAAGCAGGTTAGTGTTTTTTAAAATGCTGTTAGCAGCAATTGCTTTCGTATCTGCAACATTCGCTATGTTTTTACTTGCTATTGCGGCTGGGTCTATTTTGGCTAGCCGGGATCCATCTGCTGTAAAAGCGCTTACAATAATTTCCCCTTTTGAGTTTACTGCTGGCTGATATACGCCATTTACGTTATTACTAACCCGGTACAGTTTTTTATCCTGAAGTGAAACAGCAAACACCCTGTCTGCAACCACAGCATCTGCTTTGGAAAAGTAAACCATCTCTCCTTTCACACATGGATAGCCCAAAACCGAATAGCTGAATGCTGTGAGGTTTTCAATATTGCCCGACAGAAAATTAACTTTTACTAGTGCCATTTGGCCAGCCGGGTTACGCACTGCTGACACAGCACTGTTGTTGTCAATAAATTTTGTTTGTGTAAAAAAATAATTATCCGGGTTGGGAAGCTGTTGAATTAATTCTCCTGTGGCAGCATTGATGCGATGAAGATAATTACTACCGTCTGCATTTACCCTTACTGCAAGTACTTCAGTACCATCCTTATTGATATCTGGTGAAAAATAATTTGATTTATCAGTTAATTGAACTTGCTGTGCTGTATAAATATCCAGTAGCTGAAGAACACTATAATTCCTGTTGGCCCTTACAGGATCGCTTTTATAAGCAGCATACACCAGTTTACCTGCATTATAACTGAAATAATCATCCAGTACATAATCCTTCACTCTCAATTTCTTTTCCTTGCCGTTTATTAAAAAATAAAACGAATTAAGTTCTTTATAAGATTGCTTAGTTACAATAACAGTATCGTCACTTACAAACTGTGGATACAAATAATCTGTTACATTATTTTTTTGTACCGGCGTAATAAAGTTGAAATTGTCTTTTACAGCATCACTCAACGCCTGTTCTTTAAAATGCTGCAATGCATCATTTGTAAACTGCTGGTATGTTTTGCCGGAATGCCGCTGCACTGCTTTGTTATATGAATAAAACAACCCTTTAAAATCCACCGCATCTGCTGTTACTTTTTTCCAAAAGTCATTTCCATACTTTTCATACCCGTACAACAATACCGGGTAGCCCAACTCATAATGGTCAGGAGTAAATTTTCGTAATGAACCGCTACGCAGCAGCATCCAGTTGTATTTTTTATCTGCCAGCCACAACGCTTTCATCCCATTAAAAAAAGAAGGCATCCTTCCCCTGCCCTGCCTGCTTACCAATGTTTCCTGCCACACCGCATCACCTTCAAAAAAGTAGTTTGGAATAGTCAAGCCATTGGCAAGTAATTGTCCTTCTTGCCCAAATAAAAATGAAAACACCCTGGTAAAACCATGATTGAAATTGCTAAACTGCTGCATATGCCTGTTTTCATGAATAATAAGGTTATCATCCCAGCGAATGCTTCCATTGCTGAAATTATTTTGTGGGGGCACCATATACAATTCACTTATTACAGGTGCCAGCCTTACATAAGCATTGGCTTCGGTATTTTGATTGAGCAGAACAATATTCCATTTGCGGCTGGCATTACCAATAGTATTTAAAGTAGTGCTATCTAATAATTGTACAATATTACTTACCCGTTGTGCCTGGCTATCGAGGCCTTTAGGAAAGATAATCCTTGATGAATTGGTATTTAACTGCAACCATTTAATGGAAGCCGGGTTGCCACCAAAATTTTGTGCAGTACAAATAATAGGCAACAAAAAAAACAACAGCAATTGGCAAACTGATTTACTCATGAAATAAAGTTAGGGAA
>CAZBTD010000074.1:0-17876 GCA_964494815.1 uncultured Ferruginibacter sp.
TCAGCAAGCTTAAATCCTGCTGGCACTACTGTAAGTTTTGGAAGTACAACTATATCAACCGGCTCAAGCACTACAGTTACATTAAACAACACATCAGGCCTTGCTGCTGGTGCTTACACTGTAAGAATAACCGGTACTGCCGGGGCAGTAACAGTGAATAAGGACGTTATTTTCCTTATAGGATTACCAGCTGCCCCTGCGTCATTAACAGCGCCTGCAAATGATGCGATAGGGCAAGTGCTGTTAACGTCGTTTAATTGGGCAACTGTTACAGGCGCCGCATCATATACACTTGAAATATCAACTGCAAGTAATTTTTCCAGCCTTGCACAAAGTATCAGCCTTATCAAAACATTGCCTTATGTACTTACAGCACCTTTGCTGGAAAACACGATTTATTACTGGCGTGTGAAAACAGTGACAGCATGTGGTGAAAGTGTTTACACAGCAAGCAACAGATTCAAAACATTACTTACTACCTGCAAGCCGTCTTATAATGTACCATTGGATATTACCGCTGCCGGTACACCTGCAGTTGCATCCACTATTGTTATTCCGGCATCAGCAGGTGTGGTAATTACAGATTTGAACGTAACTGGCATTACAGGTAAACATGCTTTTGTATCTGACCTTACTTTTACACTTACTGGACCTAATAGTACAAGTGTTGTATTAATGGCTGATGCCTGCAATGGAGGCTATCAAAATTTTGCAATTACGTTTGACGACCAGGCTGCATCTTCAAGCATACCTTGTCCGCCAACCGGTAATGCAGTAAGGATACCTGCCAACCCGCTTTCGGTATTTAATGGTATCAACAGCGCTGGTACATGGACACTTACTATTAATGATAATGTAGCCGGCGATGGTGGCGTATTAACTGCATGGGGCCTCAATATTAACTCAACCACTACCGCTGGTTGTGTTACAAGCAGCACACCACTTGCAGGTACCACTTACACCTTTACTGGTAATGGCAACTGGAATGTAGCCAGCAACTGGAGCAGTAATGCAATACCACCAAGCCCATTGCCATCAGGTGCTGCTATTGTAATTAATCACACCGCCGGAGGAGTATGTACACTTAATGTATCTCAAACCATTTCAGCCGGAGCTACACTTACAGTAATGACAGGCAAAAATTTAGTGGTGCCGGGAACGCTTACAATACAATAGTTGCCTGTTATTTTTAACAACCTCCATTTATTGATGAAACATTTATTGACAACAACTATTTTTTTTGCCATTTTCAGCTCGACAAAAGCTTTTGCTGGATGGTACGAATGCTACAACTTCAAAGGAACAATTGGCAAATATCCAATCACACTTTCATTGCAAATACGTCAAGGATATTTCGGTGAACCGAACAAAAAAGATTTTAATTTAATTGGCGTTTATAAATATGACAAACATAACGACCCAATAAGACTTGAAGGACAGCTTAATACTTCAACCAAAAAGGTCCTTTTATACGAACTAAATAACAAGCAATATTCGGCGATATTTTCTTTCTCTTTTTCAGAAACCGAAATTAGTGGAACTTGGAAAGGAAAAAATGATAGCCAAGAGTTGCCATTTCATCTAAAATTTGTTTCCAAACTTATTGACACATCCGAAAGCAATCAGTTTGATGAAATTGAAATTCTTCAATCGCAAGCATTGCCAGAATTTTACTTCGTGGGACGTTATTCAAAAAGCTTAGATGATGACAGAGTAAAAATGAATAAACTTCAAATTTTCCGTAAGAAAGACAACTCATTGTTTCAAACTCTGGACTTCACAAAAATTGAAACTGCAACAGGTAACGTAATGACAATCATTTATGACAATGTTGATGTCGAAAACATACGATCTAAAAAGCTGACAGTTTCAAATAACATAGGGCGAATGGGTGGTTACGTGATAATTACTTACAATGCCAAGACAAATAAATTTATTCTTAACCCAAATCCTCAAACTGGGTGATACAAAACGGAAGACAATAAAAGTATTTGCAAAATCAGGGCTGAACAAACAATGAATTCCCTGCCTTCGCAAATACTCGAGCTGCATATCAGTATAAACAAAAAACAGGAGCAATTGCTCCTGTTTTTTTATGCTTTTAATTAAGAATGTTTTATACAGCCCTGCCAAACCTGGTAGTGCTGCCTGCAATGCGGTAGTTCTTTTCTCTTGAAGCAGTAAGGATAAATCCAATAGAAGGAAGTTTAACCTGTATATTTTCTTCATCTCCTGTAGTATCATCGCCAGCTATTGCCAGCATGTTTCTTACTATTGCAGTTTTTTCAACCGTTACGTTAGGATAGCGGCTGACAAATTTTTCTATGTTAGCAATGTCTTCACTTGCGATAACAGCAGGCCTCCCCATCCAATACATAAAATTGATAACATCTCCGCTACGTAGTACTTTGGAAAAATCTGCCTCAGTAATGCGGACAAATACAAAAGAGTTAAATACGGGCTGCCAGGTAATTTTTTTACCAAAAGTTGTATTCACCAGCATTTTACGGGTGAGGGGGCAAAGGCATTCAAACCCTTTTTTAATAAGTGCAGCGGAAGTTTTAAGTTCCTGTTGTGGTTTGGTGTAAACTGCATACCAGTTTGCGTCCATGATAAAAAGCTGTTTTTAATTGTATAAAATGCAGCTTTCAAGTGGGTATGATTACGGGAACGGAAAATAAGACACTGCAAGTTATTACAGAGTTGCATAATGGGGAAAACTATTTTGTAAATAGTTCATTAATATGATGACAGCAATTTTTTAAGCTGGCAGATACTTAGCCGAAGGTTTCTGTACTTATTTATCTAATTTCGATACCTAAAACAAGTCTTATGGCTACTGTTTCGCTTGCAATTCATGGAGGAGCTGGCACCATTTTAAAGGAAGATATGACCCCGGAACTGGAAATGGCATACCAAAAGGGGCTTAAAGAGGCGCTTGACAATGGCTATAAAGTACTGGAGAATGGTGGTACAGCAGTAGGGGCTGTTAGCGTAGCTGTGAGTTTTCTTGAAGATAATATTCTTTTTAATGCTGGCCGGGGAAGTGTATTTACCAAAAAAGGCAACCATGAAATGGATGCCGCCATCATGGATGGAATAGACAGGAGTGCCGGGGCAGTGGCAGGTGTAGAAAAGGTACACAGCCCGATACAACTGGCAACAGAGATAATGAGAAAAAGCAATCATGTGTTTTTGAGCGGAAGCGGTGCTTTAGATTTTGCCATTAACCATGGAATGGATATTGAACCGGATGATTATTTCTTTAGTCAGTTTCGGTATGATCAATGGAAGCAGATGAGGGATAGCGATATTTATGCACTTGACCACTCACAAATGCAAGTGGAGCAATTGATGAAAGATAAAAAGTTTGGGACAGTAGGGGCCGTAGCCTGCGATGCCAATGGTAATATTGCTGCCGCCACCAGTACCGGCGGCATGACGAATAAACAATATGGACGTATTGGCGATACTCCAGTAATTGGCTCCGGCACATATGCTAATAATAAAACCTGTGCCATTAGCTGTACAGGTCATGGAGAGCCTTTTATACGTGCCGTAGCAGCATATGATGTAAGCTGCCTGATGGAATATAAAAATATGAGCTTATACGATGCCATGAATGAAGTAGTAAATAAAAAATTAGTTGCTATCAATGGTGAAGGTGGAATGATAGGAGTGGATGCTGCCGGAAACATAGTAATGTTGTTTAACAGTGCAGGTATGTACCGGGCTGCTAAAAGCAGCAATGGTATTGAGTTAATAAAAATATACAAAGATTAAGTAGCCGATTAATTAGTTTGAAACAATAGGTAAGTATTAAAACTAAAATTTGAAAAGCCTCTTTTAGGAAATAGGGATATGAAGAAGATAGCAGTGATAGTTGCCGGTGGAAGCGGTACAAGAATGAATACGCAAATGCCAAAACAGTTTTTATTACTGAATAGCAAGCCGGTTTTGTATTATACCATCAATACTTTTTTAAAAGCATACGCCGATTTAAAAATAATATTGGTATTGCCAGAAGAATACATCGCTGCTGGGAAAGAAATAATTGATGCCTACTTCGACAGCGGCAGGATAATGATAACTGAAGGAGGAAGAACAAGGTTTCATTCTGTACAAAATGGCCTTGCACTTATCAAAGAAGAGAGTATAGTTTTTGTGCATGACGGAGTTCGCTGTTTATTAAGTACCGACTTAATTAAACGCTGTTATACTGAAGCAGCATCAAACGGCTCTGCCATTCCGGTAACTGCTTGTAAAGACAGTGTGCGTATTACCAAAGGCGAAACGAACGAAGCATTAGATCGCAGCAATATTAAACTTGTACAAACACCACAAACTTTTCATAGCAAAATACTGTTGCCGGCATTTAATATTGACTACAAAGACTGGTTTACAGATGAAGCAACAGTAGTGGAGGCCTTTGGCTTGCAGGTGCACTTGGTAGAAGGTGAGGAAAACAATATTAAAATTACAAGGTCTGTTGATTTGCTTGTTGCAGAAAAAATACTGAAAGCACAATCTATTTCTTAAACATTTTCAGCAGTGCAGGCAGCTTGTTATTTTTTAGCCCTGCATATTTTTCTTCCACAGCGCCAAAGCTGCTGTAAAAAAAAGCAAGGTTGCGGATGTCGCTTCCTTCAAAATCAAGCAGCAGGTTTTTACCGGCATTATCTTTTATAAAAGCGTTTATCAAACTATGAGAAGCACCAATCGTTTTCCCATTGGGATGATTGCCTACCAAAATATAATACGCCCTGTTCCCATAAAAGAAAAATACACAGGAAGCTGCCAATTCGTTTGCTGATGTGTAAACAGCATAAGTAATTGCCTGTTGTTTTATATACAGTTGGTGATATAGCTTTTTAAAACGTTTGTAATCCTCCTGTGATATGGAAGCAAATTTTTTTGATTGCTGCATTGCTAACGCAATTACGTCATTTACGTCAATATTTTTTTTGATGATACAGCTGAGCTTTTCAGCCTTTTTTATGTTACGTTTTATATTGTCACGAAAAACGGCATATAATTTTTCATAAGGTTGTTGCAAATTCAACACATAATTCATACGCTGATACAACTCAAACTTGCCGAGTGTAAAAAAGTTGCCATGGTTGAGATAGATATCCCAATATTTGAACTTTTCAGGAATGTGTTGCAAAAAGTCAGTAAGCAATGCAGCAGAAATATTTTTTCCAAATACACCGAGGCAACTTGTAAAAAATGGCTGATGCAAATAATAAACACTGTATTTCTTTTTCCATGTGAGCGGCATTACTGCTTTGTAATCATCCAGTACTAATGCGTCCCAGTTTTGCGCCATAGCATCCAGGTAAGTACTTGTTGCATAAATCAAACTGTTATCAGCCACAGCAATACAACTATCCCATTTTAATTTATCAATCTCATTGTATGGTATGTATGCAATTGCCACTTTTTAAAATGCAAATTGAGGGAACAGTTTTTTTATGCTGAGCGTGTGTACATCAATACTAAAGGTAAGCCGCTTGGTGAATTTATTATTGGCAGGATCGGTGGACAATTCATTTTTAATAGCCTTGCTGTAAATAAGCGGTGCATAAATGTTGAGTATATTTTTAAACAACGACAACTGCAGGCCGCCAACATATAAAAATTTTGGGGCTTTTCTTTCTTTATCCCATGCTTCGGCATATGTGCCTGCATCAAAATAAACTTTTAACGGTAGTGGTACAGGAAAAATATTTTCTGGCAATGTGCTGCTTAGATTTACAGCTGTCACCCATTTTTCTGAGTAGCCCTGGATGCTGCTGAAAAGATCAGTTCTCATTTTAAGCCCGCCGGAATTTTGAATCATTACCTGTTGTGCAGCAATGCCAGCATTTTTTACAGGTGTTTCACCATTACTTACCGAAGCGCTGCGGCCAGCAAAATAACTGCTGTAGGTATAATCATCAAGACCATTAGCTGCCGTTAGTTTGGGCATATATAAATAGGCAGATGATTTTGCTGTGCCGGTAAAATGAAAAACAGATGCAAATAATCTTACCTGCATACCACCTGTTTTTCCATAATTGAAAAAATAATTGCCGGTAGCATTGCCACGGTAAAATCCATCGCCCTGCTGAATTTGTAATTGATAGCTGTAAGGATAAAGTACCCTCGTATTTTCTCCATTAAAACTTAACTGGTTTACATAACGGGTAGCAGAGGCGCTGCTGACAGGGCGAAAGAGCGTATCAAACGAATCAAAATATTTTTCTGTAATGACATAAGTGCGAAAATCGAACCAGCGGTTGAGTGTGCTTCTTGGTTCTTTCTTCAAATGATATTGTATATATGGCACAGTTTTATAAAAATTTTCAAATACTTTTTTGCTGGTTGAGTCAAGGCTGTACTTGTTGCTGAAGTGACTGAAGTTTACACCAAACTCTATCCTGCTGCCACTTTGATTATACCAATGATAATTGAGTTTTGCCACACCATTAAGTTGTTTGCTTCCTGTTGCATATAGTGGTGCAAATAAAAATTGCAGTTTTTCTTCAGGCAAAGTGTAGTTATGTACTGTTGCGCCAATCATCAATTTGTCGTACATATTAAAGCCGATAGCAGGAGAGATACTGATGTATTTATATTTATCTGTTTCTTTAAAACTGAAGAAAGATTGTAACTTGACTGCCTGTCTTCTAAAATTTTGCTTTCCGAAACATTTGCTGAAATCAATTGATGAAGTGTAACAGCCTCCTGTTGCTTTTAACTCAGAGAACAAAGAATCCAGTTTTTTTTGTGTTGTATTTTCAAGAGCAGTTTTAAAATCTTCTGGCGAAGGATGTTTGAATTTCCATTGCCTGTAATATTCTTTTAGACAACTATCAAATAATTTTGTTCCTAAATGTTTTTCAAGCGTTTGCATCCACAGGCTGGCTTTATAATAACCAACCAAATCATAATTAGATGCAGAAAATTTTTCCGAACTTGTTTCTATTGGTTGATCTTTTTTTTCTGATACTAAAATTCTCAACTTAAGATTTTTCTTATCAACAGGCATTCTTTCATCAATGAAATTATCCTTGTTGTTTTTAATTTTACTGTATGATTCATACTGGTAACGAAACTTGTAATAATCATTCATTCCTTCATCCATCCATGGGTGCTCTCTTTCATTGGTGGCCAATATCGCCTGGAGCCAATTGTGCCCCACTTCATGTTCAATTACGCTTTCCAGCGCTCTTTCGCTTTTTACACCTGATATAAAAGTGATGGTTGGGTATTCCATCCCATAACTATAGCTTGCGGTACCTTGCACGGCACTTACTGTATTGTATGGATATTCACCAATAAGTATGCTTCTTGATAGTATTGCTTTCTTAATATATTTTACAGCATTTTGCCAATAGTTTTCATTTTCTTTTGCTGGTAAGGAGTAAGCAGCAACTTGTATCATTTTTCCGGATGGCAATGCAAGTGTGTCTTTATTTATAATAAATCTTTTATCAGCAAACCATGCAAAATCAATTACATTAGTTTGCCTGTACACTATTGTTCTTAATTTTTCTGAAGAAGCAATTTCAACTGCTGGCTTTTCCTTTTTTACAGGGAATAACGATTTCTTCTCCTTTGATGACGGCTTCTCAATACCAATGTTTTCAACAGGTGTTACAGGAGTGCTTTCGTTAATCATTTCGCCAGTTGATGCTACAATATAATTGGAAGGCAAAGTAATTGAGACTTCGTAGTTGCCAAAGTCGCTATAAAATTCTCCCTGGTCGAGATAAGGCATTTCATGCCAGCCATTTTTATCATATACGGCTGCTTTGGGATACCATTGTGTTATCTGATAAGATTGCCCGATATGCCCACCCCTGGAAAAGTTATAAGGTAACTTTACATGAAAAGGTGTTTCAATAGTGCAGGATTGTTTTGGTGCTAATGCGGCAGGTAAATTTATTTTTATAATATCCTGGTGCAGCGGATGATTCTCCATTACAGCAATGGTGCCGTTTACTTTAAATGCCAACCGGTTGATATATCCTTTATCTTCTTCATCGCTAAAATAAAAATCGGTGCTTCCGTTTTGCAAGGTTTGTTCGGTAAAGGCAGTGCGGTCGTTTTTATAAGCATTGGGCCAAATGTGTATCCAGATAAAACGGAGTGAATCATTACTGTTATTATAGTACTCCATTTTTTCAAAGCCATCCAGTGTATGCTCAGTATCGTTCAGCGAAACAGAAATATTATAATTTACCTGCTGCTGCCAATAAGAATTTTGTGCAGCAGCTATTGTGTAGAAAAAGCTAAAGAGAAAAAGCAAGCATGTTGCCCTCATAATACAGTGTTTTATCAAATATATTAATACTTCACCAGCTAAATTCTTCAAATCAAATTACTTTCCTTTTCCTTTTAATATTGTTGCCAGTGTAAGTATCATTATCCTCAAGTCAAGCAGCAGCGATACATTTTCTACATACATCAAATCAAAAGGCATTCGTTGAATCATTTCTTCTACAGACGATGCATAGCCAAACTTAACCATGCCCCAGCTGGTAAGCCCTGGCTTCACTTTAAACAAGTATTTGTATTCAGAATGTTGAGCAACAATCTGGTCAACATAAAATTTTCTTTCTGGCCTCGGGCCTACAAGGCTCATTTCACCTTTTATGATATTCCAAAGTTGCGGCAATTCATCAATACGCCACTTACGCATCACACGTCCCCACCTGGTAATGCGTACATCATCTTCTGTGCTTAGCATCGGGCCATTTTTTTCCGCATCCTGTACCATACTCCTGAATTTGTAAATAAAGAATGGTTTGCCTTTGTAGCCTATTCTTTCCTGCCTGAATATGATGGAACCAGCTGATGAAAACTTTGTTCTTACAATTGCGTAAATAAGAAGTGGCGAAAGTAAAATGCCTGCAATAATTGATATAAATAAGTCAACAAAGCGTTTAAAGTTTTTTTGCCACGAAGGGAGAAGGCCACTATGTACATCAATTAATGGCATACCCATCACATCGCTTGTTTGAACAGCACCACTGATAATGTCAACTGCATCGGGAGTTAGTTTAATATTTACATCAGTATCGCTGAGCTGTTGCAAAATTTTTGTAAGCAACTCTCTTTCATTTTTATCAACTGTAATAATTACTTCTTCAATTTTATCATAATTAATAATAGCGCTTAATGCAGAAAGGTCATTGTATTTTTTTATGGTTTCTGGTAATTGTAACCTGGCATTGCCATTTGTATTTACAAAGCTGCTGATATTGTAGCCAGTATTTTTATTGGAGCTGATAAATGAATTGAAAAACTGGCTTGCTGTTTTTCCTGTGCCTACCAGTAATACATTAAAAAAGACTTTTTGAGTTTGCAATTGCTTTAATGCTATGTTGATTAAAGTGAAACGGGTAAAAAGCGTTGTGATAAAAACCGGGATCAGCAAACAGAAAAATTCTTTGTAGTAAAGCAGGTTGTTGCTTTGTGGATTTTTAAGAATAAATAAAAACAACAGCACCAGGCAACCGATTAAGCTAACCAGGAGGGTGCGTATAAATTCAGTAATTTTTGTTTTATGATAAACGCTTTCGTATGAGCCGCTTAAAAAGTGTAAGCTAATCCAGCCTAACACATACAATATAGCGCCTGTGTAAAAACCTTGTGGCGTTTTAAAAGGGTAATGATAGATAAGTGAACGCAGGTAATAAAAAAGCCACCACGTAAAAAGTGCGCCAATAATATCTGCTGCAATGTACCAGCTAATATGTATCCGTGGTTGGTTCAATGAATTGGATTAGCCGTTATTAGTTTTTTATTATTCGTAATTGGTTATTTGCTGAGGTGTTGGCAACTATTGCCAGTTAACCACTTCCCACTAACAGTTTTCCATTTAGTTTGCATTCACGGCGCCAATCTTTTCTAATATTTGGTGCGCTACGTCCATTGCCCTGAACCCATCAATAACACTTACCGGGGTATCTGTATTGTTCACAATAGCATTATAAAAAGCCTGTAGTTCCATTTTTATTGCATTGCCTTCTTCTACTGCCGGGTTGCTGATGGCTATTGTTTTTTTGCCATTGTTTGTTTCAATATCAAATGTGAAAACATTTTTATCAGCAGGTGTATTCAGTTTTATCACTTCAGTTTTCTTTTCTAAAAAATCAATGCCTATATATGCATCTTTCTGAAACAAACGCATCTTCCGCATCCGCTTCATCGAAATACGGCTGCTGGTAAGATTTGCTACGCAACTGTTGTCAAATTCAATTCTTACGTTGGCAATGTCTGGTGTATCACTCATTACAGAAACGCCATTGGCCGAAATACTTTTTACATTGCTTTTTACCAGGCTTAAAATAATATCAATATCATGTATCATTAAATCCAGTATCACACTTACATCGGTACCCCTTGGATTAAACTGTGCCAGCCTGTGTACTTCAATAAACATTGGCTCCAACTTAATATCTTTCAGTGCAAGAAAAGCAGGATTAAATCTTTCAACATGTCCTACCTGGAATTTTATATTGGCTTCTTTTGCCAACTTTACCAATTCCCTGGCTTCTTCCATTGTATTGGCTAATGGTTTTTCTACAAACACATGTTTGCCTTTAGTAATGGCGGCCTTGCATAAGTCAAAGTGAAAAGAAGTGGGAGCGATAATGTCCACTGCATCGCAGGCGTCCAGCAATGCATCAACGGTGTCAAATCTTTTAAGGTTATACTTATTGCAGACTTCAGTAGCAGTTAAATCGTCAGGGTCAAAAAAACCAACGAGTTCGGCACCTTCAATTTCCTTCCAGTTGTTAAGATGAAATTTACCAAGGTGACCTGTACCAAAAACGCCGGTTTTGAGCATAGCAAAATTGTTTCTTCAAAGATAAGAAGTAGGGGGAAAGGATGTGCTTTAATGTTTACACATACTATGGATAAAACCGGCAATACTTATTAAAAAAATCTAACGGTAAAATATAGCCCGTGTTGATTTATGCATTCTCCACTGTTTTTTCTTCCCAAAAACCCATGCGGTTAAACTTTTCAATTCTTTCCCTGCTTCTTTGGTCGGCAGGTATTGCTTTCAATTCTTTTATTACAGGTATCAAAAAGTTTTTCAGAATATCTCCTGCTTCGGCATAATCCCAGTGGGCGCCACCCAATGGCTCAGGTATCACACCATCTACCAAGCCAAATTTCAGCATGTCATTACCTGTTAATCGTAATTGCTCCGCAGCTATTTCTTTCTTATCCCAGCTTCTCCATAAAATACTGCTGCAGCTTTCAGGTGAAATAACAGTGTACCAGGTATTTTCCATCATATACACCCTGTCGCCAGCACCAATACCAAGGGCACCGCCACTGGCACCTTCGCCAATTATCACACATATCACAGGTACCTTCAATCGCAGCATTTCAAAAATATTTCTTGCAATGGCTTCTCCCTGTCCACGCTCTTCTGCTTCAAGGCCCGGGTAAGCACCAGGTGTGTCGATTAAAGTAATAACAGGTTTATTAAATTTTTCAGCCAGTTTCATCAGGCGCAAGGCTTTTCGGTAACCTTCGGGATTAGCCATGCCAAAATTTCTTATCTGGCGCATTTTGGTATTAATACCTTTTTGCTGGCCAATTATCATTACTGTTTCGTCACCCAATTGTGCAAACCCACCCACCATTGCTTTGTCATCCTTTACATTCCTGTCGCCATGCAGTTCTAAAAAATTGGTACACATTTTTTCAATGTACTTTAAGGTGTAAGGCCTGTCCGGGTGGCGGCTGAGCTGCACCCTTTGCCATGGAGTAAGGTTTTGTGTAAGTTCCCTTTTTGCATCTGTTATTTCCTGTTCTACGCCAGCAATGGCGGTACTCATATCAGTCTTTCCTTTGCTGGCAGTTTCCTTAAGCATTTCCAGCCGATCGTATAAATCTTTTACTGGCTTTTCAAAATCGAGAAACTGGCGGTTCTTAAGTTCAGGCATATCAATAAGTTTCGGTGAATTCGTTTGGATTTAATCAATCGTAACAGCAAATATAAAATGAAGAGGGCAGAATTTTTTAATAAAAATTTTGGTGTGAAATTGCAATCACCTTATCTTCGCACTCCCTAAAAAAAATGGCTAAAATTACAGTTGATTTTAACCGTAGCGTTGGGGTTGCAGGATTAGTAGTTCAGTAGTTTAAAAAGGTCTCCTGTTATCTCGTGAAAAATGACAAGAGGTGTTTGAAAAAAGTTCTTTACATTAAAAAATATTTCGGTTTGTTCAATTAAAATGAATAAGCCGGGTTGCAGGATTGGTAGTTCAGTCGGTTAGAATGCTGCCCTGTCACGGCAGAGGTCGCGGGTTCGAGTCCCGTCCAGTCCGCAAAAAGCCGCTCAATCTTTGAGCGGCTTTTTTGTTTTCCTGATGCAATCAATATTTTACTTCGCCTACTAAGAATACGCTGCCACATATAAGTATTAAATCTTTTGCTCCGGCATTTTGTTTCGCTGAATTAAGAGCGTCGTTTACATCTGTAAATACACTGCCATTGAGCTGATATGCTGCAGCCTGCTGCTGTAATGCAGCTGCCGGCAAAGCCCTTGGTATATTTGCATTGGTAAAATAGTAAACAGCATTTTTCGGCAACAATGATAAAACTTTGTTGATGTCTTTATCTTTTACCATACCAGTAACAATGTGAATTTTTTCTACCTGGTTTTCGATAGCCGACAACTGCCATAGCAAATGTTTTATGCCATCTTCATTGTGTGCCACATCCAGCACAATTGTTGGGTTATCGGCAATCACATCCCAGCGGCCATGTAGCCCTGTTAGTTTTTTCACATTTGAAAGGGCATATTTTTCTGCTTCTTCTGTTATGTTAAAGCCGAGCTGCATTAAAATTCCTTCTGCACATAAAACAGTCCGCAGGTTTTTTATTTGATACAGGCCATTTAAATCGAGTGTAAAGTTTTCTGAGCAATTATTTGTAACACTCGTTACATCACAATTTAATTTAGAAGTTGAATAAGTGATATTTGAAACAGAATAGCCATCCTGTGGAAAGAAAATAGCGGCATTCATTTCTTTTGCTTTACTGATGAATACAGATTTTGTTTCATTGTTGTATTCACCAATTACAGCCGGAACATTTGTTTTGATAATACCAGCTTTTTCAAAGGCAATTTGTTCTAATGTATCACCCAAAATATTCATGTGGTCGTATCCAATATTGGTAATAATCGAAAGGATAGGGGTGATGATATTCGTACTGTCTAATCTTCCGCCGAGCCCGGTTTCAACTACTGCTATATCAACTTTTTCTTTTGCAAAAAAATCAAAAGCCATTGCAACGGTGAGTTCAAAGAAAGAAGGTTTAATCCTTTCAGTAAGTTGTTTTGTTGCTTCAACAAAATCAACTACAAATTTCTCACTCACCATCTGGCCATTTACTTTTATTCTTTCCCTGAAATCTTTTAAATGTGGTGAAGTATATAAGCCTGTTTTATATCCTGCCTGTTGCAGAATGGCTGCCAACATATGGCTGGTGCTTCCTTTGCCATTGGTGCCGGCAATATGAATACTTTTAAATTTTGTATGAGGATTGTCTAATGCATTGCAAAGCTCAATCGTGTTATGCAAATCCTTTTTATAAGCAGCGCTGCCTATGCGGCTAAACATTGGCAATTGAGAATAGAGATAGTCAATTGTTTGCTGGTAGGTCATACTGCAAATATAAAACCCGGCAATAACAAATTGCCGGGTGTAAATCAACTTGGCATTACTTATGGCATTGTAAACTTAAATGTTATGGTTACTCTTGATTCATGATTCGCTTTATCAAATTGAATACTTGACAGTTTATTTCTTATATCATTTGCATATCGGCTGTCTGTAGTTGTAGAACCTCTTGGGTCAATTTGTATAAAAGTTCCTTTACCTTCAGGTGATACACTAATAATTGCATTCACGGTGGCCTTAGGCAGTTCCCCTACGAAAACATAATGATTTATAATTTTTCTATCGCCTTTTATTTGTAATCCGCCATTTCTTCCACCGGGATTATTTCCATAACTATCCGGCTTTCCATCAGGGCTGCCTGCATCGCCTTTGCCACCGGGATTATTTCCCTGGCTGGTATATCCATTGTCCTGGTCTGCACCATTGCCTTTGCCATTGCCGGGGCCATTATAAGTAAACTTTGGCTTTTGTGGCTTGGGTGGTGCAGGCGTTGTAACTGGAACCGGGTTATTTGTTTTCACTGGTTTTGTTACATTTTCTTTTGGGGCATCATTTTTTTTACTGTTATTCTTTTCCACTTTTGTTACTGGTGCTGCATCTTTATCACTGTCATCAGTTTCAATGTCTTTTGCCGGATCGTCGCTGGCAGCATTTTGTTGTTGCTGCTGTGGTACCGGGTCTTGTGCAGGAGCCATTTCGCCTTTAATTAATGGCTGCTCTTCACCAAAGCCTTCCATGTTGTTGCCAAGGTTTACTTCAATTAAATCCTCAGCCACTGGTGGTTTTATATTTATAGGTGGAAGATGGACAATTAGAAAAATTAGCAATAACACGCCGCACACAATAGCTGTGTACAATGCTGCTTTCTGATTTTTTTCAGCTTCAAAATTTGAATACATATAACTACCGTAGTTCATGGTAAAGATATTTGATAAATACCAAATGATGTAATACTATGCCAAAATACATAGTAGCTGTTAAAGCTTTAACAAATGTTTGAAAACTTATTTTATTTGATCGGCTGTTATTTCCCAACGATTTGCCGGCTGCTCAAAACTAAATGAACCGGGGAAGCCAATATATTCGTTAATAAAAGTAAACCCAGCCTTGGCTAATGTTTTATTTGGTGAAGGGTTGAGTGCATAAGGGTCGCAGCCAATTTTTTTCAATTGAAGATATTTAAAGAAAAATGGCAATGATAATTTTACAAATTGCACACCAAGCCCCATCTTTCTTTCTTCTGTATACCATATATGCAAATGCATTTGAGCCTCTTCTCCAAAAACGATGTTGTTTACATTGCAATGCCCGATTGGTTTGCCATTGAGTTCCCATATGGTACAGAAAGATTTTTTTTCTTTGTAAGGCAAATGCACTTGTTCTGTAAGCATGGGCTGCCATTCTTCTTTTACCGGTATTTTATTAAGGTCAACACCCATGCCGGTAAGAAAGGCTGGTTCGGCACTAAACCAATAATTGATAATTAACGGAACATCACTTTCTTTCATTTCCCTTACTGACAACTGCTGCATATTTATTTTTTTATAAAGATATCGTAGCCAAAACGAATGATAGTGCCTGCGATAACTAAAAGGAAAAATACCCTTATGAAAGCATTGCCTCTCATAATGGCCAGTTTTGCACCTAAGAAAGAGCCGGTTAAATTAAATACTGCCATTGGTATAGCATAGTGAAATAAAATATGGCCGCATCCACCAAAATAAATAATTGAACCAACATTGGTGGCAAGGTTTACAAACTTTGCATGAGCACTGGCCTTTAAAAAATCAAAACCTAATGCACCGATAAAAAACAATACTAAGAAACTTCCAGCACCCGGGCCGATAAAGCCGTCATAAAAACCAATAGCCAATGCAAACAAAGCGCCGTACAGTAATTCATGTTTTGGATGAATGTATTTTGGAGCAGCAGTGCCAAAATTCTTTTTTGTATAAGTATAAATTGCAACGATGATAAGTACACAAAATATAATTGGCTTCATAAGCTTGTTGCTTACAATGGTAACTGTATAGGAGCCGGTGATTGCGGCGATTAATGCAATGCCACACATTATTAATACCAATTTCCATTGGAGCTTTATTCTTTTGGCATATTGATAAGAAGCAATGGCAGTGCCGGCAAAGGATGGGATTTTTGTTGTGCCGAGTAATGTGGCAACAGGATAGGAGGGAAGCGTAACCAATACTGCCGGTGTTTGCACCAGGCCTCCACCACCAACAATGGCATCAATAAAACCAGCGGCAAATGCAGCAATGCAAAGAATGATTATTTCGCTGCTCATTTATTATAATTTCTTTCGCCAAATAGTAAACTCCCAATGCGTACCATATTACTGCCTTCTTCTAAAGCTATTTTGTAATCGCTGCTCATGCCCATAGATAGAGTTGATAGTTGATGGTTGATAGTTGATAGTTGGTTGAAGATAGTTTTTAGTTTTTTGAATTCACTTCGTACTAAATTCACATCATCACTAAAACTTGCCATACCCATAAGGCCTTTTACTTTTACATTTTCAAATTGAACAAGATTTAGATTGAGTATTTCATTGCCGTCAAAACCAAATTTTGTTTCTTCTGTCGCAATATGCACTTGCAACAGGCAATCAATAACTCTGTTGTTTTTTATTGCCTGTTTATTTATTTCTTTCAGCAGGTTTTCGCTGTCAACTCCATGAATAAGGTGAACAAATGGCGCAATGTATTTTACTTTATTACTTTGCAAATGACCGATGAAATGCCAACGTATATTTTTTGGCAATAAAGCTTCTTTGTCAACTAATTCCTGTACATAGTTTTCTCCAAAATCTCTTTGGCCTAAGTCATACATTTCAAGAATATCTTCAATCGGCTTTGTTTTGCTTACGGCAACAAGAGTCGATTTGCCATCTAATTCGGTAATTATTTCTTTATATTTTTCTTTATTTATTGCCATATTTCTTCCAGGTGATGCAAAGATGCAGATAATGAAAATAAAAAAGCCACCAGTTTGTGCTGATGGCTTTTCTTAATCAAAAGTTTTTTATTTTAAAATTGAACGCCCAATCACAATCCTTTGCACTTCACTTGTGCCTTCATATATCTGTGTAATCTTAGCATCTCTCATCATTCTTTCAACATGATATTCTTTTACAAAACCATAACCGCCGTGTATTTGTACAGCTTCTGTAGCAGTCCACATAGCTGTTTCACTTGCGAATACTTTTGCCATGCTGCCACTTAATGTATAATCAATATGCTGGTCTTTTTCATAAGCAGCTTTTAAACAAAGCAATCTTGCGCATTCAATTTTTGTTGCCATGTCAGCCAGCTTAAACTGTATTGCCTGGTGATGCATTATTTCTTTACCAAACGCTTTACGTTCTTTACTGTATGCCAATGCTCTTTCATAAGCACCGCTTGCAATACCCAATGCCTGTGAAGCAATACCAATTCTTCCGCCTGCTAATGTTTTCATTGCAAACTTAAAACCAAAGCCATCTGCGCCAATGCGGTTTTCCTTTGGCACTTTTACATCGTTGAATAAAATAGTGTGTGTGTCACTTCCACGAATACCGAGTTTGTTTTCTTTGGCTCCAACAACAACGCCGGGCCAGTTTTTCTCAACAATAAATGCATTGATACCGTGGCTTCCTTTACTTACATCCGTTTGTGCAATTACCAGATACACAGAAGCACTGTTGCCGTTTGTAATCCAGTTCTTTGTTCCGTTTAATAAATAGTGGTCGTCCTTTTCTTCAGCCGTTGTTCTTTGCGATGTGGCATCACTTCCTGCTTCGGGCTCACTTAATAAAAAGGCACCAATATATAATTCACCATTCTTTTTGCCTTGTGCTAATGGCGTTAAATATTTCTGTTTTTGTTCTTCATTTCCATATTCCTGCAGGCCATAGCAAACCAAACTGTTGTTTACACTCATACACACACTCACACTTGCATCCACTTTGCTTATTTCTTCCATTGCCAGCACATAGCTGATAGTATCCATGCCACTGCCGCCATACTCTGGTTTTACCATCATGCCCATAAAACCAAGATCGGCCAATTTTTCAATCTGTTCTTTTGGAAACTTTTGTAGTTCGTCTCTTTCAATTACGCCGGGCAGGCATTCGTTTACAGCAAAATCCCTTGCTGCTTTTTGTATCATCAGGTGCTCTTC
>CAZBTD010000075.1:0-17863 GCA_964494815.1 uncultured Ferruginibacter sp.
ATTAATTACACATTGCAGGCCCTTGCTTTACAATAGTAACTGCTTCGCCAGTGGTGAGGCTGCCATTTGGCAAGCGGTACACGGGCACAAAATTTTCGGGAGCGTTGGTGGGTTTATAATACACGCCGGTATTACCATTGTATTCTATCACTTTCCAGGTTCCAAACTCCTGCCAGTTACTCCGCTGTTCATTTCCCAATACTGTTTTTTTACAGTGCGGCCATACAGGCCATAGCCTTGTGGACAGTAATGTATTTCGATAAAGTAATATGTGCCGTACAACACTTCGCCTTCACGATAGGTTACCAGCAAATGATTGTTGCTGATAAGCTTATTTACTTCGGCTACAGTAGGGATAGACTGAGCGGTTGATTGCTGTGCAGTCAGCACAAAATAGCAAAGCAGTATTGGTATCATTTTTTTCATAACAAAACACCGGGTAGTATGGCTATCAAGAAAACCAGCATAAATGTACAGCGAATATGCAGGTTTTGCAATAGGCATTTTGCTAAAGGCTGGCACCCTTTCGCTTTCAACATACAAAGCCCTTTACATAAAATATCTGTCAAACACATTTTCCCTCACTTGCTGCAGAAAACTACGCAGCTCAGGATAAATAAAAGTACTGTTGATATTGTTTTTATTAATTTTTCGCCGTACATAATCTGCCAGGTCTTTGCGTATGTTATAGCAATAAAAAGGTGCCAGGCGCAGGTTCCCCATTTGAGATTTTATGTTGCCGTGGCTGCTGTTAAAAATATCTTCTAGCGGCCTGTCTGGACTGGGGTTAAAAATAAAAAGGCCTTCCTGCGGAATGATATTTTGATTGTAATAGGTGGTGATAGGACGGTGTTGCTGCAGCTTTTTCTGTGCAGGTATGTTTGACTGTGGCACTATAATATGCGGCTGCTCATTTTCTTCAAAGTCGGAAATGTAACAGGCAAAATTGATATTGTTTTCAATCATAAACTTTTCATCCAAAAAGAGTTTCATGTTAGGAAATTCGCCACGAGAGATAGCAAATATATTTTTAAGCGATACGTTTTCTTTTTTGCTAATCATATAAATACTGAAGTAGCCATCAATTTCATCGCTGGCCGCCATCACATTTACGTTACTACTGGCAAAATACAGCGCCACATCAAGGTTATAAGTCCAGTCCATCAGGGGTGTGGGCGAGCCATAGTGCTGCAGTATGCTCAGTATAGGAAAATCAGCTTCCCTTTCGTAATCAATTTGATAATAAGTGAGCATTTGTTTGAAAAGCGGTTTTGTTTTAGCCTCTTCAATCATGGCTTTTATAAACTGCAGGTAGTTGTGCCCTGCATTCCAGTACTGCATATTATTGCAAAGCCACTCCCGCTGGGCACTGTTGTACAGTTTATGCTTTGCCTCAGGCATACCCCTAAAAAAGAAATCATATTCCTTTTCTTCGCCGGAGGCATTGCAGATAGTAAAGTTGTCGTACCATCGGTTAAATGTTTCAATGTCATTAATGTTGTTATCTGGGAAATATTCATCGGGTTCATACCGAACATTCTTTTCCAGGAAGTTTTTGTACGACGATAGTGGCATAAAAATATTTAAAGGGGTGATGAATAAAAGAAAACTTGAGATAAGATAAGGCATATGGGTGACATGTGCAACAGACAACAGTATAATAATGCATCATTTTACTCCATTGCATAGACAAATATTCCCTCACAGAGAATGAATAACAACTTGCACAAGCTGCTTTATACTGCAAAGCCAGTTGGCACCTCATTTGCAAACTGTTCTCCACATTTAAAAACAAGTACTCTAAAAAAGAAACCTATGCAGCAGTCCAACATTTTCAGTTATTCATTTTCGATAAATGAAAAAGAAAAAAAATCGAAATCGGAACGTAAGCCGCAAGTAAGAAAAAAAACTATCAGCTATATTGATATTAAATATACTGACCGTAGCGAACAGGACACAAGAGATGAAATGGACAAAGACATTGTATTTTAGGAAAATTCACTGCTTATATTTATCAGCCTGCTGACGTGCAATACCGGCAGCAGGTTTTTATTGCCCGGAGCTGCAGGTTTCGTTTATTGAGCAACCATGATATGCTGATAATTCCATGCAGTGTCGCAGGAAATGCGAAGAAAAAAATAATCCCATTACTATTTTTATCTAAGATATAGTTTGTGTTACCTCACTGGCAAATAGGCAGCACTGCGGCCTCTGCATCTCTGCGAAGCAATAATCAGCAATGTTTTTTTACCCCTGTTATGAAATCTGTTATCAATCTGTTACCTTTCGCTTCTCAAAAAAAATATCATGCGGATTGAAAACGACATAAAATTGGGATTTAAAGATGTGATGATACGCCCCAAACGGTCTACCTTAAAATCGAGGGCCGAAGTGAGCCTGCTCCGTACATACAAATTTCTCAACAGTGGGCAAGCCTGGGAAGGTGTACCGCTGATGGCTGCTAATATGGATACTGTTGGCACATTTGCTATGGCAGTAGCGCTGGCGCAGCACAAAGCATTTACTGCCATGCACAAGCATTATTCTGCAGAAGAATGGAAAGCATTTATGGCAGCAGCACCACAGGGTATAGAGCGGCATATTGCTGTAAGCACAGGCTCAGGAAAAGCAGATGGTGAAAAACTAAAAGCAATTATTTATCAATGTCCGCAACTGCAGTTTATCTGTATTGATGTAGCCAATGGCTACAGCGAACATTTTGTATCATTTGTAAAACGTACAAGAGAAGCCTTTCCCGGTAAGACAATTCTGGCGGGCAACGTGGTTACAGGCGAAATGGTGGAAGAACTGTTATTGGCGGGAGCTGATATTATTAAAGTGGGTATTGGCCCTGGCTCTGTATGCACCACCCGGGTAAAAACAGGTGTAGGCTATCCGCAACTAAGCGCTATTATTGAATGCGCCGATGCAGCACATGGCTTAAAAGGCCATATTATTTCAGATGGCGGTTGCAAGGTGCCCGGCGACGTTAGTAAGGCTTTTGGCGGTGGTGCCGATTTTGTAATGTTGGGCGGCATGCTTGCCGGTCATGATGAAAGTGGTGGCGAACTGGTGGAAAAAAATGGGCACCAGTACAAATTGTTTTATGGTATGAGTTCGGATACCGCTATGAATAAATATGCCGGTGGTGTGGCAGAATACCGTGCCAGTGAAGGCAAAACGGTCACTATTAAATATCGTGGCAGTGTGCACAGCACTATGCAGGACTTGCTAGGTGGCGTACGCAGCACTTGCACTTACGTGGGGGCACAGTCGCTTAAAGAATTGAGCAAACGAACCACGTTTATAAGAGTAGAGGAGCAGCACAACCAGTGGTTTGAAGAATAATTACTCCTGCAATTATTTCAGTATTTACCGTTTTAAAAATATTACCACTGCGCCGGCCAGTGTAAGCAGCATTACTAAGCGCCGGTAACTATCATCTTTTATATGCTTTACAACTTTGATACCGCATACAAAACCAATGGCTAAAGCAGGTAGCAGCAAAACATCTATCTGCAGGCTTCTGGCCGTAATATTCTTCCAGTAGAAAATTTGAAACGGCAGTTTAAATAAGTTGATTACCAAAAACGCCCAGGCTGCAGTTCCAATAAAATCATTCTTAGGCATACGCATTGCCAAAAAGTAAACATTGGCAAAAGCGCCGGCCAGGTTACCCAGCATGGTGGTAAAGCCTGCAGCAATACCTGTGCTGGCTGCAAACAAGGGATGTGGTGAAACGGTATTGCTCTTCTTTAATTCCATCACAATTATTATCACAATTGTAATTACAATAATGATGGCCATTATTTTCCGAAACAATATTTCGTTCATGTCTTTACCTGCATACACACCTATCAAAATACCGGCGACCATCCAGGGCAACAGTTTCCAAAAGTGTTTCCATTGTGCATGTCGGTGATAATACATTACAGCCGCAATATCTGCTACACACAACAGGGGCAGTACTATACCTGTAGATGCTTTACCTCCAAACACAAGTGCCATGATGGTTACGTTCAGCATGTCAATTCCCTTAAGGCCAGCCTTGGCAAGGCCCAGTATAAAAGCGCCGGTAAATATTAAAACAATATTGATGGCAGAAAAAGACAACAGTATTTCCATAATGCTTAATGGCTGATACAAGATACTTCAAACCATGAAACAAAATACCCGGTGCAGGGTATGGTTTACTGTAGAAAATTTCGTAACATTTGTACAAACTCAGTTCAATGAAAAAGTATATCATGTTATTTGCTTCGGCAATACTTTGTGCATTTGTTTATGCACAGCCACGCCAACTTAAAAAAGTGATAGAGCTTAAAATGCCAAAGGAAGACTATGACTATAACAATGGAGTAAAAGGGGCGTCGGTATGCTGGCATCCAGTTGAAAAAAAGTATTACGCAGTTTTTTCAGGAAGTAAAGATTATCCAATGGGTGTATATGATGCCAATGGCAAACTGCTTACCGATACAAGCCTTACTGCCATGCAGGATGTAAGAGGCTTGTGGTATAATCCTGCTATCAAAAAACTATGTGGCAATGCAGGTAATGATGGCGGATGGTTTTCTTACACACTCAACAAAAAAGGCATTCCAACCGGTAGTAAAACAGAAATAACCGGAATGAAACAGCCTGACGAAAACAGTGCTGGTTCTTATGACCCTGCTTCCGCATCTGTTTGTTTTTTTAATGGCGGTAAAATTATGTTTTACAACAATAAAGGGGTGTTCACAAAAAAAACAAGCGTGCATTTTGGATTACCTAAAGTATTAGGGCCTGCAGATTTTGAAAGCGATGACAACCTGAACCCTGACTATAATCAAACAACGGTTGTGCATACTGGCAATACTGCTATGCCTTTTGGCTTGCTGAATACAAAACAAAACAGAATTGAGTTGTATGATGCCAAAGAAGGCTACCTGCAGCAACTGCTGCTGCTGCCAGATGATGGATTATATGCCCCTAAATATTTAGGCTTTGCTTATGCCAATGGTATCTGCTGGTTATATAATATTGATAACCGAACCTGGGTTGGCTTCAAGTAAAGTCATTCAGCCAAAGCGCTGTCATAATCTCCTTTACTTTTACGGCCAAAGGCCAGCACTACAATTGACGAAACAAGTACAGCATGTATAATACAGATAAATGTAATGAGCATGATTAAATATTTTATGCAAAGTACTGTTGCTGCCTAACCTTATTGTTATGCCCTTGTTGCCTTACCGTTAAATTAATCAGCCAATAATACTGGTAAAAAAATGCCAGGCAGTTCTACAACTGCCCGGCGTGTTTATTAAAAAAATAATGTGTGCTGTGCTGGTGAAATGCTATTCACACAGCTTAATACTATCAGTGCCTTTGTTACTCATCTGCAGTTTATTTATTTTCCCTGCCCCATCAAAGTATAAAATAAGTATGCCGTATTTAGTTTTATATGCTTCCCAGCCAGCGTCTTTCATTGCTGGGTTGCCCAGCAGTTTAAATAAGTTACTTCGGTTAACCCCCATCAGTGCTGGTTCTAATGTACCTTTAAACTTCTCCCCTACTTCAATATAATCCCGTTCGGTATAAAAATAAATATCCTTGTCTTTGTACAGCACGCCGCCGCAGGTAGCGCCATTTGTTTCTTCCACTACTTGTGTAAAGCAGGGAAACTGTTTTTGCACTTCCCCCGTGGTGGAAGCACAATCTATTTTGTGGCTTACATAACCTTCCAGCACATCCACCACCATTGGTGGGCATACAGGAGTTGCTTTCAACTGTGCCTTTGCAGCAGTAACACTAATACCAGCAGCAAGGATAAGAGCAATCAATTTCATATTCATTGTTTAGTTTTTCTTTGTTGCAAATATCCTGCTAAAACTGTAATACCAATGCTGTTAAAAAAGCATTGGTGATAATGTGAATAAAAAAAGCCCTTATGGGCTTTTAATTGCTGGTGATTTGGTTTAACACTAAAAACTAAATGCTGCTCCTATTTTAAATCCTTGATTGTATGATTGTGTATTTTTTCCTGCGTCCACTTTTGTAAGGCCACGTTCATACATAGCATTTACACGAATGCCGTTGGCAAACTGATAAGCTACTCCGCCTGTAACAGCAGCATCCCATTTATTAAATTGATTGGTGGCATCACTACTGCTGTTTACCAAATTAAATCCAAGTGCAGACACGCTGGTATTTAGTTTTGTATTGGTGAGATAAGATACCTGGGGGCCGGCAAATACCTGCAGGCCATTAAAGTTTGCCTTTAGCAACACAGGCATATCAATATAATTTGCATTAAGACTAGCCCTGGCAGTTGCACTTAGCAGGCTGATGTCTTTTACCGCATAGCTACCACTCACTTCATACCCTTTTGAAGTATAATACAAGCCGGGCTCAATAGAAAGGCTTCCACCAACAGGTATATTCGTATATATACCAGCATAAAAGCCTGCAACAGGTTTAGTGCTGATGATGCCGTTTGTAAAATCAAGCAACTGCTGCAAGTTATTCACTGCTTCTCCCCTTATGCTGTAAACACTGGCACCGGCAGCAGCGCCATAAGTAATTTTTTGTGCAAAGCCTGCAATGGAAACAAACAAGCCTAGTGTAAGTAAAATTTTCTTTTTCATAGTTATATACAAACGGGGTTTTCAGCCGCCTGCGACTATAGGAACAATTCAATTACCAATAGATTAAAACAGAGTAGGTAAGTTTTTGTTAAATAGCTTTTACAATGAAGGCACCAAGGTATTTTAAATAAAAAAACACAACCTCGTTTGCAAGGCTATGCTATTATTTTTGTATCCTAAACTTATGCCTGGTGTATATGAAAATCAGTGTGGAGTAAACGCCGGATTATTGTACATTTTTTTATTAAAGAGGTAGTACCTGCCATCATTATAATTTTTCCAGTAGCGTTTTCCTTCAATGTCATAATACAATCTCCCATCGGGTGTTTTCTTTGCCGCCCTATCGTCCACTGAAATCACTTTTGCAATCGGTACTTTTACCACTTTCTTTATAACAGACTCAGGTTTGCCTTCCTCCTTTTTTATCTCAATGCTTTTCCCGGTCTCTGTTACCGTAATGGTTGACTGTGGCTGGTGCTTTTTACTGCAACCTGTAAGCAACAGAATTGCTGCAATGATTATTGGAGCAGGATGTTTCAATTTGAATTTTTCAAATAGCTATTCAATTATCTTACCAAAAGCTGTTAAATAAATAATAAGTGCGGCTATTGTTATTTTGCATTTACTTTATTTTTACTTGCAGAATTAATGCAACTACATTTTCCTTAAATCTATTCAAAAGCATGACCAAATCCCGTCTTGAAGCGTTCAGCGATGGTGTTATCGCCATCATCATTACCATTATGGTACTTGAACTAAAAGTGCCGCACAGTGCAGACTGGCAAACGATACAGACATTAATACCCGTGCTGCTCAGCTACATACTTAGTTTTGTTTATCTCGGTATTTATTGGGTAAACCACCATCACCTGGTACATACTTTCAAGAGTGTAAGCAGTCGCATATTATGGTCAAATCTTCATTTGCTGTTCTGGCTTTCGCTGATACCGTTTGGCACTGCATGGATGGGTGAAACTGGTTTTGACAAAATTTCTGTTATTATTTATGCGGCCATAGTTGACATGTGTGGTATTGCCTATTTTATTTTGCTCTCCATCATTACAAAGAGGGAAAAAGAAAATCAGCACCTACAGGCAGTATTAAAAAAGCAATCGAAAAAAGGTACTTTGTCAGTGATACTTTATACGGCAGCAATACCTGCTGCCTTTTTACATCCCTATATTTCTTTTGTCATTTTTGTTTTTGTAGGGCTTTTGTGGATAGTGCCCGACAAGAATATTGAAAAGGCATTGCATGAACAGCATCATTAAAAAAACAATGGCGCTTTTACTAAAAAAGCGCCATTTCGAAACTGAACCTCAAAAAATAGAACGACCGTTAATATTTTTTAGCTACAGTGTACCAGAAAGTTTCCGGTGCACCTTCCACACCTGCAGTTTTCATTCTTTCTTTTAATTCAGGAGAAGCGAAATAAGCATCTGCTTTTTTCTTGTCGCTTACGGCATATACAATGGTTATATTACGATTGTCTCCGACACTATATCCCAAAGCCCTGTCAACAAGGCCAGCATCCACCCTCATTTGTTTGTTGCCATCAAATGCTTTTTTCCATACGTCGTAATCTTTTACTTTTGCCATTCTCATTACTCTTGTAATGATTGGATTACTGCTTGTATCACTCATCTGCACATCTACATAAGAAATTTTGGGTGCTCCCAATACGCCGCCTTTCTGCATCGCTGCTTTTAAATCAGGCGAAGCTGCAAATGCTTTTGCTTTTTCTGTATCATCCATTTTTAATGCTACCATCACCATATTGCTGTCTTTATCAAGCCCCCTCCCAATTACATAATTGTGCAGGCCATTGGCAAGCCTTGCGGAATCGTGGCTTTCATACAATGCAAGCCATTTTGTATAATTGGCAACTTTGTGCCAGACTAGCGCTACGTTAGCTGGTTTTACCGGCTTGGATTCTGGCATTGAGGCTGGCTCCTCTTTTTTAGCAGCTGTGTCACCAGTTGGTTCTTCAGTTTTTGTTTCGGCTGAATCGCATGAATAAAAAAGCATAGCAGTGCTGGCAACAACTACTGTTGTGCAGAGTTTGAACAGTTTCATTTTTTAAATTGTTTTGATGATAAAATAAGTTCTTACAGGGACAGTACAGGTGTGCGGAACGGGAAGGATAACAAGGTAAAATAGAGTGTATATTTAAAAAATGCAAGCAAATTGTACACAAATTTTCTTCATTAACTATGCTTAATTTGCTTTTCATAAAACAATTATGACCACAGCACAATCTCTTATTCAGCAATACCAGCTGCAGCCGCACCCTGAAGGCGGTTGGTACAAAGAAACCTACCGAAGTAGTGAATCAATTACTGCCACCGCTTTACCGGAAAGATTTACAGGCAATAGAAATTTTTCAACCGCCATTTATTTTTTACTGGAACGGGGAAACTTTTCCGCCTTTCATAAAATTAAAAGCGATGAGTGCTGGCATTTTTACGCCGGGCAGGTGCTGCATGTGTATGTATTATATAATGATGGCAATCTGGAAATAATAAAACTCGGAAGCGATACTGTCAACGGCGAATTGTTTCAGTATGTAGTACCTGCCAATTGCTGGTTTGCCAGCAAGCCAGCGCCGAAAAGTGATTTTTGTTTTGTTGGCTGCACAGTTGCCCCGGGTTTTGATTTTGCAGATTTTGAAATGGCGACACTGGAAGAATTGGTTCATGTTTTTCCACAACATGCCGGCATTATTAAAGAATTATGCAGGTGAAATTGATTAATAGCTTTATAACATAAATATAAATGAAGATTAAAGTAATCGTAACTGGTGCTACCGGGATGGTAGGCGAAGGTGTGCTGCATGAATGTTTACGGCATGATGATGTGGAGGAAGTATTGGTAATAAACAGGAAACCTTGCGGCGTATCACATCACAAACTAAAAGAAATCATTCATCCTGATTTTTTTAATTTTTCAGCAATAGAAAAACAATTAACAGGATACAATGCCTGTTTCTTTTGCCTGGGCGTTTCATCAGTGGGGATGAAAGAGCCGGAATACAAAAAACTTACTTATGATTTAACGATGCATGTTGCAGAAACTTTAAGCAGGAAAAATAATGATATGACCTTCTGCTATGTATCAGGTGCCTCTACAGACAGTACAGAAAAAGGAAGGATAATGTGGGCAAAAGTGAAAGGAAAAACAGAAAATGATTTGATGAAACTGTCGTTTAAAAAAGTGTACAACTTCAGGCCGGGTATTATTGAACCAACTAAAGGATTAAAGAATACACTTTCGTTTTATAAATATGCCGGATGGCTGATACCCGTTGTACGATTGTTTATGCCGGTAGTAACATTGAAGCAGATTGGATTGGCAATGATGAATGCCGTAAGCAAAGGTTATGAAAAACAAATTTTGGAAGTGAAGGACATAATGGAATTATCAAAAGAATGAGTAACATATTTCACTTCTTTGCATAAAACGCCGGCAACCCCAATTTATACTTCACCGCAATTAACCGCATTGCAAATATGAGCAGTATGCAAACAACCTTTGCCATATCTTCATCCACTTGAATTTTTCTAAACAAAAAATAAATCAATCCGCCGATAATACTTGCCATGGCATAAATCTCTTTCCGGAAAACAAGCGGTACATTATTTAAGAGCACATCCCTTATCACACCTCCAAAGCTTGCAGTGATGGTACCAAGTGCAATACAAACACCAATACTGAAATTCAGTTCCAGCGCTTTTTCAATACCCACAATGGTAAACAGGCCAAGCCCGAGTGCATCAAACAAAAAAAGTGTGGTAGTAAGTTTTCTAAGCCTTGCTTCAAAAAACATAGAGCCGATAGCAGCAATAAAAATGGTGATGGTGGCTGTTTCATTTCTCAGCCATCCTACTGGTAAGTTACCAATCATTACATCCCGTAATGTACCGCCGCCAATAGCCGTAACAAATGAAATGATAATAACACCAAATGGATCAAGCTTTTTCTCCATGGCAAAGAAAGCACCTGATACAGCAAAAGAGAAGGTTCCCAGAACATCAATGATATGTAGAAGGCCTGTGTTGAACATAAAAAATACTAGGGCATAAGCCTATTAGTTGCGCTGTATCACAATGCCAGCACTGCTCAATTTGTCTGATGATATTTTCACTTCCACTCTTTCATCACCCGCCAGCACCAGTATATAAGCAGTGTTGGGTGGTATAGCGCCCACGTTTTCAGCAAGTAGTTCAATCGTATGTTTTGAACCAATAGCGGGAAGAGCTACTGTTAATTGCCATGGCTCATTTGTAAGCAGCAGTTTGTGTGCTGCCATATCACCATTGTCAAATACAGTTACAATATCTCCGTCTACCTCACCATCATCGTACAAAATAATTTTTACGGAGTCAGCTTTTGTATTGATAGTTCTCAAAATTTTTACAGGTTGGCTTTCTATTACCGGTTCGATTACTTGTTCTGTTTGCGGCGGTGTTTCTTTTTCGGGTATTACTTCTTTTACAGGTAATTTTTTTTGTTCAGTCTGCACTTCATGTTGTGATCCTGTTGATGCACTGATAAAACTACCGGCAGCAAATAGTTCAACCCTGTTTGCTGTGCCTTTTTTTTTCAGCCGTCTTGCTGTTGCAATAATAAAAGCAGTAGAATCAATTTCTTTACTTATTCTTTTTAGCCGGCTTTTGTACCCTTTACTGAGTGTAAATATTTTTAAATCAGCTGCGTTTGATCTTACCATCCCTGTAAGATATTCTGCATCTGCTTCTTCTTTGTATTGCATACTGGCAGCAATAAGGGTATGGTCAAATGAACTTTCAATAAAACGAGTAGCCTGCCCATTAAATTTATTTTCTTTTGGATTGTAAGAAGCTACAAAATCTGCTTTACAAAACCCCGGCCCGGCATCGTAAGTGTAGCCATAGCAGGAGTCGCCCACTTGCATTAGTACCACACGCCAGTATTCTTTTGCGCTGGCTGAAGAACTCTCCCATGTGCCCGTGAGGTTTTGTGCCCTGGAAGCAGTTGCCAAAAACAAAAACGGTATTGAAAAAAGTATTACCCCCTTCATAAAAAAACAAATTAGCTTACTCCGCCATCATCTCTTTCACCACACGTATTATATCTTCCACATTAGGTTTACTGAAATAGTCTCCATCGCTTGCATAAGAAGGACGGTGTGGTTGTGCTGTAATTGTTCTTGGTGCAACATCCAAATAGCGGTAGCCGTTTTGTTCTTCCATTACTTTATTAAACATATATGCCGCAGCGCCACCCGGCACATCTTCATCCACAAATACAATACGGCTTGTTTTTTTAAGCGATTCCACAATGCTGTGGTTAATATCAAATGGTAATAAAGTTTGTACATCTATCACTTCACAACTGATGCCCATCTTTTCAAGCGCTTCGGTTGCTTCTGTAATTATGCGTAATGTGGACCCGTATGAAACAATGGTAATATCATCGCCTTTCCTTATTGTTTCAGGAATACCCAACGGCACGGTATAGGCCAGTAAATTGGAAGGTAATTTTTCTTTTAAACGATAACCGTTTAAACATTCAACAATAATAGCAGGATCATTTGCCTGAAGCAATGTATTGTACATACCAACAGCCTGCACCATGTTGCGTGGCACACACACATAAAACCCACGAAGCGAATTAATAATCATACCCATTGGTGAGCCACTATGCCAGATGCCTTCTAAACGATGGCCTCTTGTACGTACAATCAACGGACAGCTTTGCCCGCCTGCTGTACGGAAATGTGTGGTGGCTGCATCATCACTCAGTGGCTGCAGCCCATACAATAAATAATCTAAGTATTGAATTTCTGCAATTGGCCTAAGCCCACGCAATGCAAGCCCTATTCCCTGGCCCATGATAGAAAGTTCCCTGATGCCTGTGTCTGAAATCCTGTCTGCTCCATATTTTGCCTGCAGCCCTGCAAAGCCCTGGTTCACATCACCAATAAAGCCAACATCTTCACCAAATGCTGCCACTTTATTATTACTTGCAAACAGCTCATCAAAATATTTATTCAAAACTTCGTAGCCATTTATAGAAGGTGCATGTTCATCATAATGTTGGTTGATGATATTTACTTTCAATGCACTCTTTGGACCCTGGTTGTACAAATAAGAATTGTACAGCGCTGCGTTTTCCTTTTTTAATGATTGATAAAAGTCTTGCAATGGTTTTGCTATAGGATTGCGGCCTGCTGAATCCAACGCTGTTGCAAGTGCTTTCATCACTTCACGGCGCAGGGGTTCTTTGTTTGCATTCAGGTTATCTGCAATGGAAGCCACTGCTGTCTTTGCATCTCCTTCTAAATTTTGAGCAAGTGATACCAATAACGGCAACACATTTTCAATTTGTTTTCTTACCGGTGCCAGGAATTTCTCCCATGCTCTTTGTTTGCATTCTTTTACAAACAACTTGGCATTCATCTCAATATCATCCAGTTCGCTTTCATTCGACAATTCATTTGCCAGCAGCCATTCTCTCATTTGCTTTAAACAATCCCATTCTTTTTCCCACGCCAGCCTTTCTGGTTTTTTATAGCGCTCATGGCTGCCAGATGTGGAGTGCCCTTGGGGCTGTGTTATTTCCTCAATATGAAATAATGCTGGCGTGTGTGTATCTCTTATTTTTTGAATAGCCGGCTCAAACACCTCACACATACCTGCATAATCCCACCCTTTCAACTTATATATATCAATACCATTTGTGCCGTTTGTTTTTTGCATTCCTTTCAGCGCTTCTGAAATAGAGCCCTTGGTTGTTTGATATTGTTTGGGAACAGAAATGCCATAGCCATCATCCCAAACAAAAACGGCTAATGGTACCTGTAACACACCTGCTGCATTTATCACTTCCCAAAAATGCCCTTCGCTTGTAGAAGCATCGCCAATTGTGGTAAAACAAATTTCATTACCGTTATCGCTCAAATGTGTGTGCTGCTTAAATACATCTACATTCCTGAAAAGTTTTGATGCTAAAGCAAGCCCGAGTGAACGTGGCATTTGCCCGGCAGTAGGCGCCATATCGCTGCTGCTGTTCCGCATATTTGCCAGTGGCATCCATTCTCCATTTTCATCTACATTTTTAGTTGCAAAATGTGCATTCATTTGCCTGCCAGCACTAAAAGGATCGTTATTAATATCAGGGTCAGAAAATAATTGAGAAAAATATTGTTCAGGATTGGCAATACCTGCTGCCATCATAAAGGTCTGGTCACGGTAATATCCAGCCCTTGTATCACCTGGTTTAAAAAATTTTGCAACAGCAACCTGTGCCACTTCTTTACCATCGCCAAAAATTCCAAACTTCGCTTTGCCCGTCAAAACTTCTTTGCGGCCAAGCAAACTTGTCTCCCTGCTTTCGCAGGCGATGCGGTAATCTTTCAGCACTTCCGCCCTGAAATTTTCAAAACTTAATTTTTCGGCAGAAATGGCTTCATTGGTGTATGTCGATTCCATGCGGCAAATGTAAAATATTAGTGCAGTCGATTGTTAAAAATATGTAAACCGGAGCATATTTAAAAACGGTTTTATGCTAAGTTGTATATTTGGAACGTTATTTGAAAAATTGAGGATTACATGAAAAAAACAGCAGCAGTATTAGCATTTGTTTCAATAAGTTTTATTGCAGAGGCGCAGGTGGTTGGCACTTCGCAAGTGCCGCCAAGGCAGGTTGAAAAAACAGAAGAAACAATAAGGCTAAGAGAAACAGAATACGATTTTGGTAAAATACCTCAAGGCAAGCCTGTAACCCACGTTTTTGCATTGGAAAATATTGGAAAAGATTCTTTAAGAATCAGCAATGTGCAGGCAAGCTGCGGTTGCACTACTCCTGAATGGGAAAGAAATAAAGTACAGGGGCCGGGAGAATCAACCAAAATAACTGTTGGGTACAATGCAGCAGCCGAAGGGCCATTTACCAAATCAATTACTATTACATACAATGGCACACAGAGCAAGCAGGTATTTATCAAAGGCGAAGTATGGAAAACACCTGTAAGTTCGGCTCCTGAAAACAAAGACCTCAAAGCTCTTTCTGAAGAATAACAACACTTTTATACACAAACAAAAAAATAAAAAATAACATGAAAAGGATTTTACTTTCTGTGGCAGTATTTGCACTTACAACCACTGCTTTCGCTCAAAAGAAAATTGCAGACATTGCAAAGTTTGCCAACGAAACAATTGATTTTGGAAAAATTAAGCAAGGTGTTCCCCAAAAAGGCACGTTTACTGTTACTAACATCGGCAACGAACCATTGATAATTGAACAGGCCAATCCAACCTGCGGTTGCACTATTTCTGATTATACCAAAGAACCAATTGCCCCTGGTAAAACTGGTGTTATTAACGCTACTTACAATGCTGCTAACGCTGGTCACTTTGAAAAACACCTTACTGTAAAATTTGCTGGTGTTGATGAAATGAAATCTATCACTTTTGTTGGTGATGTTGTTCCTGCAGAGCAAGCAGACAAAGTAAAAATTGAAGAAAATGAGAAAGCTGCGGCAATAGCAAAAGAAAAAGAAGGTGCTGCTAATGAAGAAAAAGAAGCTGCCCTCAAAATGAAAGCGGCACCTGCTAAAGCTGGTCTTAAAAAAGCACCTGCTGCAAAGCCAATGAAAAAGGCTGAAAAAATAGCTACAAACGGTTAATACATTTAAACCTTATAAAAAAAGGCGGCAAATAAAATTTGCCGCCTTTTTTTGATATAGTTCAAAAAAATAATTCTATACAGCGAAACTCTCTCCACAGCCGCAACTCCTGCTGGCATTTGGATTGTTAAAATAAAATCCTTTACCATTTAACCCATCACTAAATTCCAGCTCAGTATTTACCAGGTACAAAAAACTTTTAAGGTCGCACACAATCTTTACACCTTTATCTTCAAATACCTGGTCCATGGGTTTTTGTTCGTTGTCAAAATCCATCTTGTAGCTAAGGCCACTGCATCCGCCACCAACAACGCTCACTCTTAAAAAGTAAGATGGGTCGCTGGCAATACCTGCATCCGTCATCAAACTGATGACCTTGCTTTTTGCCTTATCGCTAATGAATATTGCGTTATCTGTAGTTGTCATTTTGTTAGCTTTTAGCTTTAAGCTTATAGCTCAAAGCTTTTAGTGCACCACACTATCTTCAAACTTAATCGCCTCCATGCCATTCTTTACACGGTAGTCGTTAATAGCGGCTTTAATTGCGTCTTCAGCCAATACAGAGCAGTGAATTTTAACCGGGGGAAGATTTAATTCTTCAACAAAATCCATGTTATCAACTTTCAATGCTTCGTCAATGCTTTTTCCTTTAAGCCATTCTGTAGCCAAAGAAGAAGAAGCGATAGCAGAACCGCAACCAAAAGTTTTGAATTTTGCATCAGTGATCATACCTGTAGCATCATCAACCTGTATTTGCAAACGCATAACGTCGCCACATTCTGGTGCACCAACCAGGCCAGTGCCTACATTTTTTGCACCCTTATCAAGTGTTCCTACATTTTTAGGATTCTGATAGTGGTCTATTACTTTTTCTGAATATGCCATGATATTTTTATTTTAAATTTTGAATGATAAATGTTGAATGAAATGCCGTCATTTAAAATTTAGCATTTAACACTCAACATAATTTATTTAGTGGTGTGCCCACTCAATTGTATTTAAATCGATACCATCTTTATACATTTCCCATAACGGGCTCATGTCTCTTAGCTTTAATACCGTTTCGCTGATTGCTTTGATGGTGTATTCAATTTGTTCATCAGTTGTAAAACGGCCAAGACCAAAACGAAGTGAACTGTGTGCCAAATCATCTCCCAAACCCAACGCTTTTAATACATAAGAAGGCTCTAAGGAAGCAGAGGTGCAGGCCGACCCTGAACTCAATGCAATATTTTTATTAAAGCCCATTAATAAGCCTTCTCCTTCTACATATTTGAAAGAGATATTGGTTACATGTGGCAAACGGTGCTCACGGCTGCCATTTACATACGCTTCCTCCAGTTTCATTAATTCTGTTTCCAGGTGATCTCTCATTTTGCTGATACGCTTGTTGTCTTCATCCATATCAAGTCTTGCAATTTCACAAGCCTTACCAAACCCAACAATACCCGGAACATTTAATGTACCACTACGCATGCCTCTTTCATGACCGCCGCCATCCATTTGGGCAGTTACTTTTACCCTTGGGTTTTTACGGCGAACATATAATGCGCCTACTCCCTTTGGTCCGTACATTTTATGTGCACTAAAAGCCATCAGGTCAATACCGTCTTTTATTACATCAACCGGTATTTTGCCTACTGCCTGTGTAGCATCTGTAAAAAATAATGCCCCGTGTTTTTTTGCTATAGCTGCTATTTCTTTTACAGGTTGTATGGTACCAATTTCATTATTGGCATACATGATGGCAATTAAAATTGTTGTTGGTTTAATAGCCGCTTCCAATTCTTTTAAATCGATTAAACCTTCTGCATTTACTTTTAAGTAAGTTACCTCACCACCAATTTTCTCAATGTGCTTACAAGTATCTAACACAGCTTTGTGTTCTGTAACAGCAGTAATAACATGATTACCCTTGCTGCTATACATTTCATACACACCTTTAATAGCAAGGTTATCGCCTTCAGTAGCTCCGCTTGTGAAGATAATTTCTTTAGGATCGGCTCCAATCAGTTTTGCCACTTGTTCACGGGCATAGTCCACGGCTTCTTCCGCTGCCCAACCAAATGGATGGTTACGGCTGGCAGCATTACCAAAGTGCTCTAAAAAGTACGGGCTCATAGCCTCCAGCACCCTTGGGTCCATTGGTGTGGTGGCATTATTATCCAGGTAAATCGGTAGTTTCAACATATTGACGTTCGTTTTTAAATCAAACACAAAATTACTGCAAAAGGTTCTATTTTAGCCTTAATAAAGCGCCATCGTTGTCATTTTACGGATTTCGTAAGACCACAGCAGGCAAAATGAAAAAAATGGTAAAAGTTGAACATATCGGCATTGCTGTTAAAGAGCTTGCAACCTCTATTCCTTTGTTTGAAAAACTGCTGAATAGCCAGTGTTATAAGACAGAAATTGTGGAAGGCGAAAAGGTAAATACTGCTTTTTTCAAAAAAGGAGATACCAAGATTGAACTATTGGAAAGCAGCACCGCCGATGGTGTAATTGCCAAATTCATAGAAAAGAAAGGCGAAGGCATCCACCATATTGCTTTTGATGTGGAAGATATTTATGC